>JACRBM010000032.1 GCA_016219275.1 Chloroflexota bacterium | reverse complement strand
TCAATTCACAGGGATATATCGTCGGCGTCGTATGGTATAATGTCTTTGGGGTTCTCATGCGCTGCTCTTTCTTTGGTAGGATAGAGACAGTGTGCATGAGAACCCTGTTTAGTCAAAAAGTGAGTTTTGCGGTACTGCGAAAAAACAAAAAGATTGCCGCCGCACGTTGACTACCACGCCGATAGACGTCACAAAACACACGCTTGCTGATTCCGCCCGGGCGCGCACTTTTTGGCATCGCGGTTTTCCAGTCGCAAGGTATTTTCATTTCGCCAGGTGCGTTCGGCGGAATCAGCAAGCGGCGGTGTTCATTCTATAATTCGACTTTACGATGCACTCCATCCAAATCTTTACCGTCTACAACACCCAACAACACACCGCAACGTCTTTTCGCTTCTGCCTGAACTGCGGCAAGGAATTGCAAGCGGAAGCACGCGGAGTAATTGGAGCGCGCATCTTTGAGTAACCTACCCATTGTAGATTCGCATCTCGACCTCGCAGAAAATGGGACGCTGTTTGGACGTGACCTCACCTTGAGCGTGGCTGAGATCAGAGCGATTGAAAAACGCAAGACCGGGCAAGCGACCGTTTCGCTCCCTGAACTTGAACGGGGCGGCATCGCCGTCGTATTTGCAACCGTGACTGCCGGTTTTCTTGCGGCGGACGTTGGTGAAAACTTTGAACCGCGCTCGGCGATTTACCATACATCTGAGCAAGCCGAAGCGCAAGCGTTGACCCAGATTGCGTTGTATGAAACGTGGGAAAAGCAGGGACGCGTGCGATTGCTTAAATCGGTTAGCGATTTGGATGATCACGTGCAACTATGGCAAAGTGATCGCAAGCTAGGTCTGGTTATGCTGATGGAAGGCGCCGACCCCATCGTTCACGTCCGCGACCTTCCGCGATGGTGGCAGCGCGGTCTGCGAATGATCGGGCTGACGTTCGGCGACACGCAGTACGGATGCGGAGTACGTGGCGGTAGTTCCACATTCAAGCAGGGTGGCTTGACATCCGAGGGTTTTGCATTGCTTGAGCAAATGGCAGGGCTGGGTTTCATCTGGGACATTTCACATCTTGCCGAAGAGGGAATCTGGCAAGGACTCGAATGCAAATTTCCGCGCGTGTGCGCGTCCCATGCAAATGCTCAAGCCCTGACTCCAACCGACCGGCATTTGAGCGACGGCGTCATTCGCGCAATCGCCGAACGTAGCGGAGTAATTGGGCTTGTCTTATACAATGGATTTCTTGAGCCGCGCTGGAAACAAGACAAGTCAATTTCGATCACACTCGAGTATGTGCGACGACACGCGAACCATATTGCAAATCTTTGCGGATGGAATTGTATCGGAATCGGGTCTGATTTGGACGGCGGCTTTGGTCTCGAAGAGAGTCCAACGGAAATCAATACGGTGGCTGACGTGTATAAAGTAGGGTATGTCGTACCGGCTGAGGTTCGCGAGGCGGTACTAAGCACGAACTGGCTGAATTTTCTTCGTTTTGCGTTGCCGTCAGCCGCGTAATCGCCCAAAGGCAAATGGAATGCATCCCATTCAAATCTTTTCCACATACAACACAAAACAACACACCGCAGTACCTTTTCACTTTTGCCCGAACTGCGGCAAGGAATTACGAGCCGAAGAACGCGGCGCGAATGGGAGCGTGCGTTGTTCGCAATGCCGTTCGGCGTTTTACAAGAATCCATTTCCCGGCGTCACGATTCTCGTCGAAGACAATGGCAAGGTGCTGTTGGGCAAACGACACGCGCACAGTTTCAACGGCGGCAAGTGGTGCTTGCCCGGCGGGTTCATCGAGTGGAACGAGGATTTTCTCACCGCCGCGATTCGCGAGACGAAAGAAGAAACTGGGTTGGATGTGCGCATCGCGTCCATCATCAGCGTGTGCACCAATTACTTGTCGCCCAACTTACACACGCTCGTCGTCGTTCTGCGCGCGGAAATGATTGGCGGCGCGTTGCGCGCGGGCGATGACATCGCAACCGTCGCGTGGTTCTCGCCCACCGCGCTTCCCGAAATGGCATTTGAAGCAGACGCGCATATCATCGCGCGATATTTTGCGAACAAGTTTAGCGGCGCGCCGGTTGATCCGGAATTTGCTGATGCAAACCCAGATTCTTAAACGTTGACCATACAACACGGGATTGTTTTGAGAGGCGGTCACATGGAATTCGAGTACATCCAGTACGAAAAATCGGATGGCATCGCGACCATCGTGCTCGATCATCCGCCCGGCAATACGTTGAGCTTGACGATGATGCCGGACCTGACCAACGTGTTCAGCGACATTCAAAGAGACGAAACGCTCCGCGCGGCGGTTATCACCGGCGCGGGCGAACAATTCTTTTGCGCCGGCGCGGACGTGCGCGAATTGCGCTCGATTGATGCGAATGATTTCGCGCTGCGCGGTCAAGTGTTGATGCGCGAAATCGAATCTCTGTCCAAGCCGGTCATCGCGGCGATCAATGGCGCGGCATTTGGCGGCGGCTGCGAATTGGCAATGAGTTGTCATCTGCGCGTCGCCGCCGACACCGCGCGCTTTGGTCAACCCGAAATCAACTATGGTCTGATGCCCAGTTGGGGCGGCACCCAGCGATTAACGCGTTTGATCGGACGAACGCGCGCGCTGGACATGTTGCTGACCGGGCATCCCATCACCGCGCGCCGCGCCGAAGAATACGGGTTGGTGAATGCGGTCGTCCCCGCGGCAGAACTCGGCGAGGCGGCGCGAAAACTCGCAGAGCGACTTGGTCAAGCCCCGCCCCTCGTCCTCAAAGCGATTCTCGAATGTGTGGACACCGGCGTGTGGCAGGGCATCGAGCGCGGCTTGGATGCCGAGAGAAAAAGCTTTGCGTGGATTTATCACACCGAGGATGCGCGGGCAGGTCTGCGCGCCTTTTTCAACAAACAGAAACCAGAATTCAAAGGCAGATAACTATCCAGGCAGAAACCAACCTATGCCCAACCAAGCATCCCATCTTCGTCTAGACCATGTCACCAAACGCTTCGGCAAGGTCGCCGCGGTCGAACGCGTGTCGCTCGACATATTGCGCGGCTCGTTTACAACGCTGTTGGGTCCGAGCGGATGCGGCAAGACCACGCTCTTGCGCATGATCGCCGGATTTTACGAGCCGGACGATGGCGCGATTTTTTTGAACGATCAACGGATTGACCGACTGCCCGCGCATAAACGCGGCACCGCGATGGTGTTTCAGGATTACGCGCTGTGGCCCCACATGACCGTGTTCGACAACATCGCGTACGGGTTGCGGCGACGCAACGTGAAAGAGAACGAAATTCGCGAACGCGTCATCCAAACGATGGAACTCGTCGAGATGCCCGCGCCGGAAATGTTGCAACGGCGCCCCAGCGAATTGTCCGGCGGTCAACAACAACGCGTCGCGCTCGCGCGCGCGCTCATCGTCCAACCCGAAGTGTTATTGCTCGACGAGCCGCTCTCGAATCTCGACGCCAAAGTGCGTCAGCGTTTGCGCGTCGAATTGCGTCGCTTGCAAAAACGCATCAACATCACGACGGTCTATGTCACGCACGATCAAGAAGAAGCGTTGAGTCTCGCGGACATCATCGTCGTGATGAACCAGGGGCGCGTCGTGCAAATCGGCGCGCCGCGCGAGATTTACCAAAAACCCGCGTCGCGTTTCGTCGCCGAGTTTCTCGGCGTGAGCAATGTTCTGCGCGGACGCGCGTCGGCGGACGGTAAATCGGTGACGGTTGCGGGCACGACCATCGTCGCATCGCTCGCGCCGAACGCGAATGCCAGCGTGATCTTTCGCGCGGAAGATGCGACGCTCGGCGCGGGCAACGACAATCTGATCGCGTTCGCCGGTCGCGTGGACGAAGTGTTGTTCGTCGGCGCGACGTACCGGCACTATGTCGTCGTCGGCGAAGAGATGATCCTCGTAGATAGTCCGACGCCCAACCCAGAGGCGCGTGTGACGGTGTGTGTGCCGCGCGACAAGATTCAGGTGTACGCCGAGTGATCGTTGCTGTAATGTGAATGCAAGGATGTCGCGTCGCTTGCATTGGCTTGCAAAATAAATTCACTTGAGGAAAAACACTTATGCAGAACAGACTCTTGCGATGCTCGATCACGTTTGTGTTTTTTGTTTGGTGCTGTTTCTCGGTTGCGCCATCGTCGGCGCAAACTCCGTCCCCCACCGCGACCCCGCCGCCGGTTGATCCGTACTCGCTGATTTCACGCGAAAGCATGTTTGGTTTTCTGAACGATCTCACCGCGATCCAACCCTACTCCGGTTGGCGCAATTCCGGCACGGAAGGGGAACGCGAAGCGCAGGATTACGTCGCGAAAAAACTGGGCGAGATGACGTATCTCAAAAACCTGGGCGCGAAGATCGAACGCGAAAATTTTCGCGTGTTCATGGCGACCGAACTATGGGAAAGCCGGCTCTATCTGAAAATCAACGGTCGAACGACCGAAGTGCCCGCGAGCGGAATGCGTGGAGATCGCGATAATATTCCGCAGGCGCTCCGTTTCGATTCCGACGGCAAACTGAACGATCGCGAGCGCAACCCCGTAACGGTAGACAAGACCATCGCGCTCGTGCGCACGGAGGCAGATGTCCGCGCGCTAAACACGGCGGACGCGCAAAACAAAATCGTGTTCGTGGATTATGCGGCGCTCGATCGTTCGATTCTGCGCGCGCAAGATGCGCTACGCGTCGCGACGTTGTTGGTGAGCAAACAACCGGCAGCCATCGTGCTCGTGACCCAGTATTCCAATCGTCTCACCGAAAGTCACGGCGCGTTCATCGGCGATGTCAACGCGTTGAACTCGGTCGAAACCAAGCCCGCCCCGCCCGCGCTCTACGTCCGGCTGGAAGACCTTGCGCCCGCCGGCATCAAAACCTGGGACGACCTCGCGCGGATCGAGTCCGCGCGTCTGGTGTGGGATGCGGACGTTTTATCGCCAGCGCCCTCCGGCAATGTGGTCGCGCACATTCCCGGCGCAGATTCCTCGCGCGCGATCATCCTGGGTGCACACATTGACAGCCCCAATTGTCCCGGCGCGTTGGACGATGGTAGCGGCTCGGCGATTCTGCTCGAGATCGCGCGCGTGCTCAATGCCGCGCGCACCCAGCCGCCGATTGATCTGTATCTGGTTTGGTTCGGCAGCGAGGAATTGAGTCTGTACGGTTCGCATCACTTTGTGTCCACGCATCAAGACTTGCTCGACCGGACAGTCGCGATGTTGCAAATAGACGCGCTCTCGCGCCCGCTCGATGACGTGGCGGCAAACCTGGAATTGGAAACCTGGTCGTATGGGCGCTTCGGCAATGATCGCCTGCCGCTACCCGAGTACCTGACGCAAGCGGTCGCGAAGCAAGGCATTAAAACCAAACCCGCGAGCATTTACAGCGCGGGGTCCGACAATGGCGGATTCGGTGGTTTCAATGTGCCGAACGCGAATCTCATTTACCTCAACGAGGCAACCGGCATGCAACAATGGACCGTCCACTACCTGGTGCATTTTCATGATCCGTACGACACGGTAGAGCTGGCGCGCGAGGTCGCCGATGTGTTCGAGCAAATGGCGCGCGTCGCGTTGACGACCGTGCTTGAAGCGGGCAACGCGCCTAACTTGCGCGTCACGCCGCCGCCCACCCAGCGCGCGCTGTTCGTCGCCAGCCACACCGAGCAGGTTCATTTGTCGCCTGCCACGTTCACCGAATTTGGCATGGCATTGGCGCTGCAAGGCATAGACGTGGACATGGTTCCGTACGGACGCCCGGTTACAGCGGACGATCTCAAAAACACCCAGTTCGTAATCGTTCTGCCGGTGTTGGATTATCCGGAAACGAACGAGCCGTACGACGAAGCGTGGTCGCCGGCGGAAATTGCCGTGTTGGAAAAATACGTCGCGGACGGCGGCTTGCTTTTATTGACGAACACCGCGCGCCGATTCAAATCTCCCACCACGTTGTACGAGGCAAACGAGGACTGGAGCGACACGAACGCGTTGGCGGAACGTTTTGGCATCACATTTGCCGGCGCGCCGATTCCGGACAAGCAAGCGCGTTTGGAAGGCGCCAGTCCCTTGTGGGCGGGTCTATCCGCGCTGACCTTGGTGGGGAACAACAGTGTTCCGTTTACGATGACGGATGGCACAGCATTCGCCTATTCGAACAATGGCGCGGTCATGGCGATCAAGGATTATGCGCGCGGACAAGTGATTGCGCTGGGTGATGTAGGAGTGCTCAACGCGGTGGGCGATCCCAAGAATCTGCAACTCTGGAAGAACCTGGCAAGTTATGTGCGCGCGCGTTAATTTCTAGTCATGTTCACGGATCAAGCAGCTCAGCAAGTCCTAAAGACTTGGCAAGTCTACCCACCATTGCCCGCGCAAGTCGCCTACGGATTGCACACGTTTGCACGCTTGGACGCTTTCGTGATACAATAGGCGTCAGGATTTACGAAAGGGGTGATGCAAGTTCGAAAAAGTTCCAGGATACCGTGTGACAAGATTCTAACTAATGTCTCTCAAGGAGGAGAAGATGCGTTCGAAAATCGTGTTCGTAATCGCGCTCGTTGCGTTGCTGGCGTTTGCCGTGGCGTGCGCTACGCCGCCGCCCGCGCCAACCCCCGCGCCGCCAACCGCCGCGCCGAAGGCAACCGAAGCACCCAAGCCCGCCGCGCTCAAGGGCGAGTTGAACGTGCTCTGTACGCCCCAGCAAGAGTGGTGCGATGGGATGAAGAAAGAGTTCGAAACCAAGTATTCCGGCGTCACCGTCAACTTTGTCCGCTTGTCGTCTGGCGAAGCGCTAACGCGCATTCGCAACGAGAAAGCCAATCCGCAGTTCGACATCTGGTGGGGCGGTCCGGCGGATTCGTTCATCGCCGCGAAAAAAGAAGGACTGCTCGAATCGTACAAATCGCCCAACTCGGCAAACATCATTGACCAAAAATTGATGCGCGACGCGGACGATGCCTGGGTCGGCATTTACGTCGGCTCCCTGGGTTTTGCGACGAACACCAAGCAAACCGCGATCAAACCGCCCACTGCCTTCGACGATTTGATCAAGCCAGAGTTGAAAGGACAGATCGTCATCGCGCACCCGGCGTCCTCAGGCACATCGTACACGTTCATGTGCACCATTCTCCAAGTCAAGGGCGAGACGGCTGGCTGGGAGTACATGAAGAAATTCGCCGCGAACGTTTTGCTGTGGACCAAGAGCGGCGCCGCGCCCGTGCAAAACACCGGCAAGGGTGAAGCCGCGGTGGGCGTTGTGTTCTCGCACGACATCGTTGCCGGCGTTGAGACCGGTTTGCCGCTTGCGCTGACGTTCCCCGCCGAAGGCACCGGTTACGAGATCGGCGCGATGGGTCTCATCAAGGGTGGCAAGCATCCCGACCTCGCCAAGGCGTGGTTCGATTGGGCGCTTGAACCCAAGACGCAAGAACTCGGCAAAGTGTACAAGGCGTACCAAGGGTTGACCGCAAAAGGCGCGATTCCGCCCAAACCCGAACTCCTGCAAGTCAAACTGATCAACTATAACTTTGACTATTGCGGCGACAACAAGAAAGCGTTCGTAGACAAATTCTCGAACGAAATCGCCGCGGCATCGCTCGCCAAGTAAGACACGCGTAGGGGCGAGGCATGCCTCGCCCCTACCTACATCGGATCAACTATGACAGTTGCCACTCACTCCACCCCGCTCGACTCGCTCGTGCGCCGGTATCGCGAATTCCAACTCATCGCGCGCGATCCGGTTCTGCTGATCGGCTTGCTCGTCACCGGCGCGTTCATGCTCACGTTCATTGTGTGGCCCCTCGCGCGCGTGATCTACCAAGGATTTTTCGTTCCGGCGGGCGAACCGACCGCCGGCGCGTTCAGTCTGGAATATTTTCAAAACTATCTCGACCCCAAATACACCACGTTGTACTGGCAGATTTTTTTCGATACGTTGTGGATGGGGCTGGGCGCGGCGACGGGGAGCACCCTGGTCGGTTTTTTGTTCGCGTACACGATGGCGCGTTGCAACGTTCCGTTCAAACGCGCGGTGCACGCGCTCACACTCGTCCCCACGATCTCGCCGCCGTTCGCGATCGCGCTCGCGGCAATCCTGCTCTTTGGACGTTCGGGTCTCATCACCAAAGACCTGTTGCAAATTCAGTTCAAGCCGGGCGTGAACGATATTTACGGATTGGACGGTCTCATTTTCGTCCAGATCATCACCTTCTTCCCGGTCGCGTATCTCATCCTGCGTAGTTTGCTCGAACGGATTGATCCTTCGATGGAAGAAGCCGCGCTCGCGCTCGGCGCGAGCAAATGGCACATCTTTCGCACGATCACGCTTCCGCTCTTGACGCCGGGCATCGCCGGTTCGTTCCTCCTCATGTTCGTCGAGGCGCTCGCCGACCTGGGTAATCCGATTTTCATCGGCGGCAACACGACCGTGCTCTCGACGCAAATCTGGATCGCGGTCAACGGCGAGTTCAATCAGCAAAAGGGCGCGGCGTTGTCGCTGATTTTGCTCTTGCCAACGTTGACCGTGTTCCTCTTGCAACGATACTGGGTCTCGCGCAAATCGTACATCGCGGTCACCGGCAAGCCGACCGGCGGCGGCGCGGGATTCGTGAAAGAACCGCTCACGCGTTGGACGTTCATCACGCTAACGTTCCTCGTGCTCGCGCTCGTCGTCGCGCTCTACGGCGCGATCTTTCTCGGCTCGATTACGAAATTGTGGGGCATCAACTACTCGCTCGACTTGACGCACTATGCCAACGCGCTGAATCGCGGCTTGAAGGCGATTCTCGATACGACCTTCCTGTCCGCGCTCGCGACGCCGATTGCCGGACTCGCGGGCATGATCATCGCGTACCTCGTCGTCCGCAAAACGTTCAGCGGCAAAGAGGCGGTGGATTTCGCGTCGAATCTCGGCGGCGCGGTGCCGGGGACGATCCTGGGTATCGGTTACATCGTCGCGTTCATTCAAGCGCCGCTCCTCGTCGTCGCGATAATTTTTGTCGCGCTGGCGTACTATCTCGTCGGCACGAGCACGCGCAACTATTGGTCGCGCGCGGGACTGCTTTTGATCGGCACGCTTGCCGGCGTCGGCGTGAATTTTCTCGCGCTGAACGTAAAGAGCCGCGCGCCGCTGTTGAACAATCCTTTCATCGCGCCGTTTGCCAATTTGCCGATGATTGACGAGCGAACATGGACGCTCTTGCTCGCGGCGATGCTCGGCGTGGTCGGCGTGGCGAGTTTGGTTTTCGCGCCCCGCGCGCGGCGCGCGTCGTTTTTCATTTTGGTCGTGATGGCGACCTACTTGATCTCGCGTCTGTACATTGCCGACCTGACCCAGCCGTTGGTCCCGTGGGGCAGGACGATAGGCGGAGACTATATACCAAAGATCACGGCGAGTCTCGCCGCGTGGATCAATCTCTTTTTTCAACTCCCGTACGCGATCCTGGGATTCACGTACGCGGTGATTACGGGTTTCATCCTCAGCGCCTGGTCGAGTCGCGCACGCGTGTTCGGCATGTTGCTATCGCTCGTCGTGTGCAGTGCGCTGACGTTTTACGGCGAAACGCTCGCGCTCGTCGGCACGCCGTACATCATTCTCGCCGCGTACGCCGTGCGGAGTTTGCCGGCATCGGTGCGCGCGGGCATCGCGTCGCTGCAGCAAATTGATCCCGCGATTGAAGAAGCGTCCACCTCGCTCGGCGCGGACGCACAGTTGACGTTCCGCCAAGTGACCTTGCCATTGATTCTGCCGGCGTTCGTTGCCGGGTTGATCTTTAGTTTCGCGCGGCACATGACTTCGCTTTCCGCGATCATTTTTCTTTCGTCCGCGAAATGGCCCATCCTCACCGCGCTGATTATGAGCGAGGTGGAGCAGGGCGGCACATCGCTTGCCGCAGCGTACTCGATGATTCTGATTTTCATCGTGCTGGGCGCGATTGGTTTGATGTACGCGTGGGCGGGACATGCGTTCCGCTCGACCGGCGTGGAAACGACGCTGGGCGCGGGGTAAAGGCAGAAATCAGAAAGATGAAGGATGAAAATTTTTTCATCCTTCATCTTTCATCCCTCATCCTTTGGAGTACATGAATGTATCTCACCCTCGACCATCTCACCAAAAGATTTCCGGCGCGCACCAAGCAGGACGGACAAGTCGCTGCCGTTGACGACGTATCGCTCAACATTGAAAAGGGACAATTCGTTACCTTGCTGGGTCCATCGGGTTGCGGCAAGACGACGACCTTGCGCCTCATCGCGGGCTTTGAATTTCCGACGAGCGGACACATCGTGCTCGACGGCGCGCGGCTCGAAGATGTGCCACCGAACAAACGCGACATGGCGATGGTCTTTCAAAGTTACGCGATCTTTCCTCACCTCAACGTGTTTGAAAATATCGCGTATGGATTGAAAATCAAGAAACTGGCGGCGACCGAAATCAAACGGCGCAGCGACGAAGTGATGAAGTTGACCCAATTGACCGGCTTGGAGAATCGCGCGCCGAATCAACTCTCTGGCGGTCAGCAACAACGTGTCGCGCTCGCGCGCGCGCTCGTCGTCGAGCCAAAAGTGTTGTTGTTCGACGAGCCGCTCTCGAACCTCGACGCGAAACTGCGCGAGGAAATGCGTTTCGAAATTCGCGATCTGCAAAAGCGGCTGGGCATCACTGCGATCTATGTCACGCACGCGCAAGAAGAAGCGCTCGTGATGTCCGACCTCATCGCGATCATCAACAAGGGCAGACTCGCACAATTGGGATCGCCGGAGGAAATCTACGAGCGTCCGCGTTCGCGTTTTGTCGCGGACTTTATCGGCTTGTCCGATTTCCTGCCTGCAAAAGTTCAAACCGTGCACGGCGAGATGACCCAGGTTTCAGCGGCTGGCACGACGTTTGCCGTGCCCTCGGCGAACGTGGTGTTCGAAGGACAATCGCTGATACTGCACATTCGCCCGTACGACATCATGTTCGTGGACAACACCGTCACCGAGAATGTGGTGCCCGGCGTCATCCAACTCGTAACGTACCTCGGCAACATCATTGACTACCGGGTCGAGATCGGCGAGAAATTGGCTTTGCGCGTCCAAGCCGGTACCGACAATCGTTATGCGGCGGGCGACCGCGTGCGCTTGCATTTTCCCCCCTCCAAAAGCCACTTGATTGCGGAAGAGTAGGCGCACTACGCAAAACGTGATACGCAATATGCAACATATATTCCGTATTGCGTATTGCGTAATCATCTCGACTCAGTAACGCGCCGATTTGACGTACCGGCGCGTTTTTCTATAATGGTTTATGCAAACGTGTGCATAAATTAGCCACCTGGAGGCAAACATGAAATTGGGATTCAACGGCGCGACGACGATGACGAGCAATTTGGAAACCGATATTCGGATTGCCGGCGAAGCCGGGTTTGACGTGCTCGAAATCACCGCGACGAAGATGGATGCGTTTCTAAGAACGCACACGCTCGCGGACGCGCGTCAAATGATCGACGCGGCGAAACTCAAAACGCACGCGGTCAACTCGATCGAAAAGATCAACTTTCGCGATGCCGCCGGACGCACGGAGGTGCTCGCGCGCACCAAGCAGATCGGCGAGTGGTGCCAGCATCTCGATTGTCCCTGGATCATCGCGGTGCCGGGTCCCGCGCCAGCCGGCATGACCTGGCAAGCGACACGCGACGAAACCGCCACCGCTTTGCGCGCGATGAGCGAAGCCGTCACACCTTTCGGCGTGAACCTCGCGTTCGAATTCCTGGGTTTTCCCTGGTGCTCGGTGCAACGCGCCGATCAGGCGTGGGACATTGTCAAGCTGGTGAATCTGCCGAACGTTGGAATGGTGATTGACACATGTCACTTTTTCGCCGGGGACTCGACGCTCGATTCGATCAAGGCGATTGACGCACGCAAGCTCGCCGTGTTTCACATCAACGATGTCGAATCCATGCCCAAAGACCAAATCACCGATGCGAATCGCCTGTTCCCCGGTGATGGCGTGATTCCGCTCGCCAACATCATCAACGCGGTACGCGGCATCGGCTTCGACGGCGTCGCCTCGGTCGAAATCTTTCGCCCCGAGTATTGGGCGCGCGAGCCGGGTGCGGTTGCCCAAGAAGCGATTGCGAAATCAAAGCGCGTGTTGGGAATGTAATCGGCAAGTCGAGCCGGCGTGGTCTTTGACATCTCGCCGGCTTTTTGTTATACTGCTTATGCACACGTGTGCATAAAAACTCCTCTTACGATAGATCTTTTCTGTCCAAACGAGTGGTTTGAATAAACCCCAAGGAGGTTTTAAATGTCGAGTGTTACCCCCGCCCCCAAAGGTCTGCTCCCCACCGATCAGCCCGATCTGTGGTTCGAAGACAATCCGGTGGGGCGAATGAAAAAAGAAATCTGGGGGATGAACGAGGATCAACTGCAAGCGGTCCTTGCCGAGTACGGATTCCCAGCCCCCGGCGTCGAGTGGGGCAAACCCGACGCGTACATCCAAACGTCGCCGTACTGGAAAGTCATCGAGAACCGGCGCAAGAATGATGTCGTGTTCATTCCGGTCGGCTGTTCCGAATTGCACGGCAATCACTTGCCGAGCGCGGACGACACACTGTTCGTCTCGATGATCTGCGAAGGCGTGCGCCGCTACACCGAAAAGAATCGCGATGGGCACGTCAACCTCGCACTGCCGCCGCTGAATTACGGCGCGCATCCGTACCATCACCTCGGGATGCCCGGCACCGTCATCGTGCGTGAAACGGTCGTGCGCGAATTGATGATAGACGTGATGCTGGGTTTGTGGAACGCCGGTTTCCGCAAGCAAGTCATCATCAACAATCATGGGCAACTCTGGGTGCTCGAATCCGCGATTCAGGAATTTCAAAAACGTTTCCAACTGCCCGGCATCTTTCGCGTGCTCGATTGGCATCGCGGCGTGCGCGAAATGTTCCGCACGAAGGAACGCGGCGGCGACTGGGACACGAACTTTGTTCACGCCGACGAATCGGAAACGTCGTTGTCGTTGTATCTCTTCCCGCAAATGGTGGATATGAAATACGCGGTGGACACCGAGCCGCGCGCGTATCTGCCCGACGGTCATTTCGATAAATCGGTTGATCCGTTCGGTCGTCCGCATCGTTGGTCGGAAGGCGAAGGTCACTTCCCCATCGAAATCGCCGGCACGCCCGAAGGCGTCGTCGGCAAGGCGACGCGCGGCGACGCGAAAAAAGCGCTGCGCCCGCTCGCCGCGATTCTACGCTACCTCACGATGGTGAACGACGACATTCTCAAAGTATTCCCCGCCGGCGCCGTCCCGCCGGTCGAAGAGGTCACGCTGCGAACCCAGGAAGAGATGGAACCGTACTTGCGCGAACCGCTCAGCCCAGGTTGGCGACCCGTGTACGCGTTGCCGCGCATCGGGCAAGACACGCTGGTAGGATAAAGAATGAAATATGAAGGATGAAGGATGAAACTGATGCTGTGCTAGACATTCATCCTTCATCCCGCGAAGCGCGCCTTCATCCTTGATTGCTTATGAATCTCTCATTCGTCCTCTCCACCCAACCGACCCAGTTTGCCGCCGTCGCGTTCTCGCCCGATCTCGAACCCCAGCTCGCGCATCTCGCCTCGTTGGGATACGCGGGCGCAGAGCTCGCGGTGCGCGAACCGGCAAAACTCGACGCGCGCGCGGTCAAGCAGATGCTCGACCAGCATCACTTGCGCGTCCCCGCGCTCGGCACCGGGCAAGCGTACGTCGAAGAGCATCTTTCGTTCACCGATCCCGACGAATCCATCCGCGCGCGCGCGATTGAACGTGTCGAGTCGCACATCGCGCTCGCGCATGTCATTGCGAGTCTCGAAGAAGCGAAGCAATCCCTAACCCCACCCCTAACCTCCCCTTATCAAGGGGAGGGAGAGGGAGGGGTAAATGCTTCGTCACACAATTCGCTCCTCGCAATGACAACCCCATTGGTCATCCTGGGTCTGATACGCGGCAAAGAGCAATCCGGCGTCGCGCGCGAGCAAGCGCACGCGTGGATGGTGGACGCGTTGCGTCATGTTGCGCGAGCGGCGCGCTCGCAAGACGTGCGCCTCGTCCTCGAGCCAATCAATCGCTATGAAACCAATCTCATCAACACTGCGGCGGACGCACTCGACGTGATCGAGAAAGTCGGCGCAGACAACCTGGGAATCTTGTTCGACACGTTTCACGCGAACATCGAAGAACCACGCATCGAGGTGAGCTTACGCGTGTGTGGTTCGCGTTTGTTCCACGTTCACATCGCCGATTCGAATCGGTGGTTTCCCGGCGCAGGGCACATTGATTTCGCGCGCGTCATCGCAACGCTGCGCGAAATGAAATACGCGGGCTGGGTCAGCGCGGAAATCCTGCCCAAGCCGGATGTGACGCGCGCGGCGGAACAAACGATGCGAACGATGAAACCGCTGATGTGAGATGAGGAAACAGAATGCCCGCTAGCCAAGCGTCGCCAAGTAAACAGATGCGCGCGACCTGGTTTGCGGGCGTTTCACTTGCAAGCGCGCTCTTCGCGCTTGCGGCAGTCGCGCTCTTGCATCTGCTCTCACCCGAGTTCGATCCCATCACACGACCGATGAGCGATTACGCCGTCGGTCGTTTTGGCTTTTTGATGGCGAGCGCGATTTGCGCGTTAGGCGTGAGTGTGTTGAGTTTGGCGCGCGCATTATCCGCGTGTGCGCGACGCGCGGGGATCACACTTTTGAACCTTGCCGGCGTCACTTACATTGTCGCCGGAATTTTTCCGTCGGATGCGTTGCCGGACGAGACGGTGATTTCAGTCGCCGGCGCGGTCCACTTTATCGCTGGGTACGCCGCATCGCCGATGATCGTGTCCGCCGCGATTCTGCTCGCACGGAGCAACGCATCGTCACGCGAGCCGCGCGCTTTCGCGTTTGCGCTCGCGCTGTGGGCGACGCTGATCACACTCGTTGTCGTAAATACGCTGCACCTAAACGTGGGGGGATTCGGTCAGCGGATATTTATGGGGATGATTTGGCTATGGGTTTTTCTGACGGCGCGGCGCGCGGGTAAATCACTCGATCTATAATTCGACAATTCCTTGGCGCAGCGCGTTCACGACCGCGTGGGTGCGGTCATTCGCGTGGAGTTTCGCGAGGATCGCGCTGACGTGATTCTTGACCGTGCCTTCGGCGAGACCCAGGTTCGCGCCGATCTCCTTGTTCGCCAATCCTTCCATCAGCAAGCGCAAGATTTCCACTTCGCGTTCGGTCAGTTCCTCGATAAGCGGCTCGGCGCTCGCCGCGGGCTTGTTCGATTTCGACACGCGCGAAAATTCTTCGAGCAGTTTACGCGCGACCGTCGCGTTGAGGATGCTTTCGCCGGCATGCACGCGGCGAATCGCGTCGAGCAACGCATCGCTCGGCGCGTCCTTGAGCAGATAGCCGCGCGCGCCGGCGCGAATTCCGGCGAAAATCAGTTCGTCGGTATCGAATGTCGTGAGAATGATGACCTGGGTTGCCTTGCTCACCTGCGCGATTTTCTGCGTCGCCTGGATGCCGTTCAGCTTCGGCATCTTGATGTCCATCAGCGCAATGTCCGGCTGATGCTCGCGCGCGAGCGTGATCGCGCGTTCGCCATCCTCGGCGAGTCCGACCACTTGCAAGTCCGGTTGCCCGCGCAAGATGATCGCCAAACCTTGGCGAACGATTTCCTGATCGTCCACAATCAACACACGGATGCTCATACGCGTTCATTCCTTCAGCACACCATCCACGCGCGAACGTTTTTTGACTTGTGGGCTAGTCGTGCTATACTGACGTCAAACTTGTCTTTGACCCCGGTAGTTGAAACATCGAATCAAGTGAGAGTTCAGGAATGATCTCTTGCCGGGGATTGGCATTGTCAAATTGGTAGGACAGTAGGAACTGACGCGCGATGATTGCGATCACGCGGCGGTTCCTATTTTGCTTTCCGCGTGATCCTCGGCTCGGTAATCTTTCGCATCGGAGACCAAGATGAGGGACATGACGCTAACGTTGCTCCTACTGGTGACGATTGACTTGGTTGTGGGTTGCTCGGAGATCCAACCGCCGGTTGTACGCGCCGAACTGCCGCCGCAAAGCACGTACACCAATACGCCCGGACGCTGGGAAATTATTCCCGGCGCGCCGTACGAAACCCCCGCCGAAGAATCTGGATGGAAGTACATTCGCGTCCCCATCACCGTTGAGAACAAAATGTTTCAGTACTCGGCTCCGCGCATTGATCCGTCGCGCGCGCAACTGCACACCGATCAATCTGCGTTCAACGCGGATTTACTTCAAACAACCGGTTCGACCTTGTCCAAAGCCGCGCTGCTGGAATTTCCCGATAACACGCTCGCGCCGCCGGGGTTTCGCGCTACCGGAATTTATCGCGGCGATGTGCCGCAAAAATATCTGTTTCAAGCGCGCGTGCCGCAACCAGCCAAACCGATCAAACTGACGATGCCTAGTTATTTGGGGAACATTCCTCTGACCACGACGCTCAATTTACTAATTCCGACCAACGTGGAAAATCGGTACGTAATCACTCCGACGAATACGCCGGTCGAAATCGCCGGTAAAGCCTGGCTAACGGTGACTTCCATCACATCAACGCTCGCATTACCGCCGCCGAATCCGCCTGATCCGCCCGCGCACGATCGGGTTTATATCCGGCTGGATTTGCGTAGCATCAACAACGGCGGGGATAGTACGATCACTGTCCAAGCCAACGCGATTGGCGACAACGGAGTCCTGGGAAGTCCGGCGTATGATAATGCGATTGGTTGTCGCAAAGCGCCATTTGTGGTGACTCCCGCGACAACCGTTCCAACCACGCTCTGCGCGATTTTACCGCGCGGCACACGGAACGTGTATGTCATTTTGACCGGCGATTTGCACGCGGCGTACAAAATGCCGCCCTAATCGAACAACACGAGTTGAGCGCCGCGCAATTTCTCTTGAACCTTTTGCGCGATCAAGTCCAGGTGGTCTCCGTTCGCGACAAAATCAATCCGGTCCGCCGGGACGATCAGAATCGGCGCGCGATCAAACTCCTGGATCCATTCTTCGTAGAGCATATTGAGTTGCGTGAGGTACTCGGTCGCGATATTTTTTTCGTACTCGCGCCCGCGTTGCGCGATGCGCTGCGTCAACGTCGGCACCGACGCGCGCAGATAGATCACCAGGTCGGGCGCGGGCAACAGCGCGATGAGCGCCTCGTACAATTCGCGGTACGTTTTCCATTCGCGCACCGCGATGTGTCCCTGCCGATACAAATTCTTGGCGAATATCTCCGCATCTTCGTACACGCTCCGGTCTTGCACGACCGTGCGCGGAAAATCCATCAAGCCGCGCAAATCGCGCAAGCGCCGCGCGAGGAAAAAAATTTGCGAGTGGAACGACCACGCGCGCATGTTCGCGTAAAAATCTTTGAGGTACGGATTGTCCGCGACGCCTTCGAAACACGGCTCCCAGCCGAGGCGTTCGCACAGCATCGTCACGAGCGTGGACTTGCCCACGCCAATGTTTCCCGCGACGGCAATAAATTGTTTCACGCGTTACTCCTCCCGCTCCTGTCTCCGACGGCTGTCCAGGAATGGAGTCTCCCTCCACCGTCCTCGTCGGGGGAAGGTCGAGGCAGGGTCGGGGTGGGGGTCAATCCACCACCAACACTTTACCAAATTGTTTGCGATCTATCAAGTACTGTTGCGCCGCGGCGGTTTCGACAAGCGGAAACGTGCGATCAATCACCGGTTGAAAGACGCGCGCGCCAACCAAATCCCAAACCTGGAAAAATTCCTTTGCCGTCCACCCGAACGAACCCAGGATCGTGAGTTGTTTCCAGAACACACTCCACACGTCCGTGTTGCCCCAACGTCCGGTCGTACTGCCGCACGTCACGAGTCGCCCGGTCGGATGCAGTGACGCGATGCTGCGTTCCCAGGTCGTCGTGCCGACGTGCTCGAACACAACGTCCACGCCGCGATTCGCAGTGATACGCATTACCGCGTGCTGAAAGTTCGTCTCCGCGTAGTTGACGACGAAATCCGCACCGAGTTCTGTCGCTTTTGCGAGTTTTTCGTCTGTACTTGAGGTGGCGATAACGCGGCAACCGAAATGCTTCGCGATTTGAATTCCCGCGACGCCGATGTTACTGCCCGCCGCGTGAATCAGCACCCATTCGCCCGGTTGAATCGCCGCGCGCGTGACGAGCATGTGCCACGCGGTCCCGAACGCGCTCGGCGACGCGGCGGCTTGAATGAATGAAAGTGAGTCGGGAATGGGAATGAGGATCGAAGCAGGGACACAAATGTACTCGGCGAATCCGCCCGGCGCGTTCACACCGATGACTTTGCGGCGCGGGCAGATGTTGTCGTGTCCGCTCGCGCAAAATTCGCATTGTCCGCACGTGATTGCTGAACCGACGAGCACGCGGTCGCCGATCTGCCAATCGCGAATCTCCGCGCCCAGTTCCGCGATTTCGCCGGCGACTTCCAAGCCGCCGATGTGCGGCAAGGGCGTGTGCACGCCATGCGATCCTTCGCGCGTGAATATATCGAGGTGATTCAATCCGCACGCGCGCATTTTGACGAGCACGTCACGCGCGCCGACCTGGGGCGTTGGCGCGTCTTCGAATTTCAAGTTTTCGACGCCGCCGCGTTTGTGGAAGATGGCTGCTTGCATTGCTTGACCGCCGACGAGCGACCGCCGACCGCCGACAGTGGTCTGCCATCAGCGGTCAGCGGTCAGTTGAATCAACTCCGTAATTGCGGAAAGATGATGACCTCGCGAATGGATTCTTGATTCGTCAACAGCATCGTCATGCGATCCACGCCGACGCCGAGTCCGCCGGTCGGCGGCATCCCGTGCATCATCGCTTGGATGAAATCCCAGTCTACTTGATGCGCTTCCTTGTCGCCGGCTTGACGCTGTTCCGCCTGTTCCATAAAACGCGTGAACTGATCTACCGGGTCGTTCAGTTCGGTAAACGCGTTGCCCAGTTCCATCGTCCCGGCAAATGCTTCGAATCGTTCGACGATTTTCGGATTGTCCGGTTTTCGCTTGGCGAACGGCGAAATCTCTTCGGGATAATCCATCACGAACGCCGGTTGAATCAAGGTCGGTTCCGCAAACGTGCCGAACAACTCGTCCACCATCTTGCCCCAGGTCGGATGCCGTTCGACTTTGAGGTTCAGTTCTTCGATACGCGCGTTGAGCGTGAACAGATCGGGACACGCGTAAATATCCACGCCGCTCGTTTCCAAAATCAAATCGCGCATCGTCACGCGTCGCCAGGGCGGCGTGAGATCAATCGCGAGCGCGCCGCGCGTGATCTGGAGCGAGCCATTCGCCGCCAGCGCGCACGCGGCGTACAGTTCTTCGACGAGCGTCATCATCGTCGTGTAATCGCCGTACGCCTGGTAGCACTCCATCATCGTGAATTCGGGATTGTGTTTGTGATCAATGCCTTCGTTGCGAAAATCCTTGCTGATTTCGTACACGCGCTCGAACCCGCCGATGAGCAGACGTTTCAAGTACAATTCATCCGCGATGCGAAGGTACAAATCACGGTCGAGTTTGTTGTGATGCGTGATGAACGGTTCCGCCGCCGCGCCGCCGTACAGTGATTGTAGCACCGGCGTTTCGACTTCGATAAAGCCGTGCGCGTCGAGATAGTTTCGCATCGCGGTCACGATGCGCGTGCGCGTGAGAAAGATTTTTCGCACGTCTTCGCTCGCGAGCATATCGAGATAACGCTGGCGATAACGCGTCTCGGTATCTTTCAACCCGTGAAATTTTTCCGGCAAGGGCGACAGGGTTTTCGCGAGCAGTTCGATGCGCGCGACCTGGAGCGTGACTTCGCCGGTTTTCGTCTTGACGATGTCGCCTGCCGCGCCGATGAAATCGCCGAGATCGAAATCCTTGAGCAACATCGTGTACGCGTCCGCGCCGACCTGGTCTTTGCGAATCATCAGTTGAATTTTCGCCGAGCCGTCTTGCAAATGCGCGAACGTCAGTTTGCCCATATCGCGCAACGACACCAAGCGGCCGGCGAGTTGCACGCCTTGCAACGTTTCGCCGCGATTGAACGCGTCTATCGCTTCGCGCGCGGTGTGCGTGCGTTCAGTTCGCAGCGGGTACGTCGCGACGCCGCGCTCGCGCAAGCGCACCATTTTTTCGTACCGTTGTTTTTCCTGATCGTTGAATCGCGCGATGAGTTCGTCGAGCATATTGGTCTCCATTATGCGTAGGGGCGATGCACGCATCGCCCCTACCACGATTATCGAATCTCTGTGATTTTCAGGTACCGCACGCCGTCAGGAATCGGCACTTTGACTTCTTCGCCAACGCGCTTGCCCAGCAACGCTCTGCCGACCGGCGATTCGTTCGAGATGCGTCCACGGCTCGGGTCCGCTTCGGCAGAGCCGACGATTTGAAACATCTCGTCGTCGTCTTCGCCGCGTTCGAGCACGGCGACGTACGAGCCGATGCCGACCTGGTCGCTCGCGCGCATCGCGTCAATCATCACGGCGTTCTTGAGCATCTGCTCAATCGTCATGATGCGCCCTTCGACGAACGCCTGCTCGTTCTTGGCTTCGTCGTACGCCGAGTTCTCGGTAATGTCTCCTTCTTCTTTCGCCGAGTGGATGCGTTCTGCCACTTCGGCGCGGCGAATCGTTTTCAGTTGCTCGAGTTCCGCTTCGAGTTTCGTGCGCCCCTCGAGCGTTAGGAAAATGGGTTTCTCTGCCATTTTGCAAACCCCTTGAATAAAAAATCAGTCGGACACCGCCAACCCGTTCTGTCACGACGGCATCCAACTGGGGCTATTATACGCGGTTTTCGATTTTACGCAACCTCCATCCTTCGTCTTTCGCCCGTTTTCTGTTATAATCACGGCACCACGTGATCGAGGAGCAAACGATGAGCATCACCATTCTGGGATTGGGGCACGGCGATCCAAACGCCTTGACGCTCCAAGCGCGCGCGATACTTGAAGCCGCGCACGAAATTTATTTGCGGACGCGCGAACATCCAACCGTCGCGGCGTTGCCGCCGCATTTGCGCGTGCATTCCTTCGATCATCTCTACGAAGAGCTGGACGATTTCGACGCGATTTATTCCGCGATGGCGGACATGATGGTCACGCACGCTGAGCGCGGCGATGTGGTATTCGCCGTGCCAGGTCATCCGCTCTTTGGCGAAACGAGCGTGCAAAAAATTTTGGCGCAGGCGCGCGCGAAAAATATCGCGGCGCGCGTGATCGCCGGTGTGAGTTTCGTAGACGCCGCGTGCGTCGCGCTCGCGCTCGATCCGCTCGCGCGCGGTCTGCAAATCGCGGACGCGACCGATTTGGCGCGCCAGCATTTTCCGCGCCTGGATCCCGACCAGCCCGCGCTGATCGGACAACTGTACAGTCGCGCCATCGCGAGCGATTGCAAGTTGACGCTGATGATGCTCTATCCTGCAGAGCATGGTGTCACGCGCGTGGACGCGGCGGGCACGGACAAACAACGCGTGATGACCGCGTCGCTCGCGGAGATGGATCGCGTGGATGATTTCGGATTGCTGACGACGCTCTACGTACCGCCGCTCGCGCGACCGAGCGGCGTGAACGCGCTCGCGGAGATCGTCGCGCAACTGCGCGCGCCGAACGGCTGTCCCTGGGATCGCGAGCAAACGCATCAATCGCTCCGCAACGATTTTCTCGAAGAGTGCTACGAGGTGCTCGAAACGCTCGACGACAACGACATCGAGCATCTGCGCGAAGAATTGGGCGATTTGCTTTTACACGTCTTGTTCCAGGCGCAAATCGCCGCCGAGTCCGGCGAATTTTTGTTGAGCGATGTCGCGGCGGACATTTCCGCGAAACTGGTGCGGCGACACCCGCACGTGTTCGGCGACGTGAAGGTGAACGGCACCGCGGAGATTATCGCGAACTGGGACAAGATCAAGCAAGGCGAGAACGGCGGCAAGCCAAAAATGAACGGCATTCCACGCACGTTGCCCGCGCTGCCGCGCGCGCAAAAAGTGGCAAAGCGCGATAAGGTGAAAGCGAATCTGAAAGCGATTGCCGCGCAAGTCGAAAAACTCTCACGCGCGCGCCATCGCGACAAGGCGCTCGGCGAAATCTTGTTCGCGCTCGCGGCGTACGCGCAAGAGAAACATTTGGATGCGGAGACCGCGCTGAGAAGTGTAGCAAAATAGCGGCGCGCCGGCAACACGGAGATTGAACATCCATGAGTTCCGTTTTACCGAAAAGCATTCCACCTCCACCCCGCTCGATCGCGGAAACCGATTTGAGTCTGGAATTTCTATGCGACTTGGTCATCAAGACGATCCACACGCATAGTGTCTTGACCGGTCAGGAGGTAGCGGACTCGCTCAAGTTGCCGTTCCCAAACATTATCGAAAAGGTGCTGGATCACCTTCGGCATGGACGTTTGCTCGACGTGAAAGGATCCGAAGGACTAGCCGAGTCCTCGCGGCAATACGTCGTTGCGCGCTTGGGCAGCGCGCGCGTTCGCGAGTTGATGGATCTGAGTCAGTATGTCGGACCCGCGCCGGTGAGTCTCGACGCGTACGTGAAAATGGTGAACACGCAAGCTCGCGCGCGCAAAGAAATCACGACCGCCGCGCTCAGGACGGCGCTCGCGCAACTCGTGCTCAGTGATACACTCATCGAGCAATTGGGTCCCGCGGTCAATGCCGTCAAATCGGTGTTCTTGTTTGGCAACACCGGGAATGGCAAGACTTCGATTGGGCTGAATCTCGGCACGCTCTTGCCGGGAACGATCTGGGTGCCGTACACGCTAAACGTGCAAGGACAGATCGTCAAAATCTTTGATCCGTTGCGCCATCGCGTCGTTTCAAGCACGTTGAGAGATGACGCACTGCCGAGTCAGAAAAGTTTGTTAAGCCGACTCGACCGCGCTCACGCGGAAGGCGAAGATGCGGTGCCGATCATCCTCGCCGGGCAACGCTATGATGAACGCTGGGTGCTCATCCGTCGTCCGCTAATCGTCGGCGGCGGCGAGATGACTCTGCAAAATCTCGACCTCATCTTCGATCCACAGTTGAAATACTATGAAGCCCCGCAACAATTGAAAGCGAATGGCGGAGTATTTCTGCTCGATGACCTGGGTCGCCAATCGGTTAGCCCGCGCGAAATCCTCAATCGTTGGATCGTGCCGTTGGAGAAACGGGTGGATTATTTGAAACTCCGAACCGGGCACAAGTTCCAGGTGCCGTTCGAAGTGCTGGTCATTTTTGCGACCAATCTCAATCCCGCCGACCTGATTGACGAATCTTTTCTGCGCCGCATTCGTTCCAAGATTCATGTCGCCGATCCGACCTGGGATCAGTTCCGCGAGATTTTCAAGCGCGAGGCGGACAAGCGACAAATCCCGTACTCGGAAGACGTTTTCCAGCATCTCGTGATGGAGTACTATCTCAAGCCCAAGCGCACCCCGCGCGGCGCGCACCCGCGTGATTTGCTTGACGCGCTCGTGGACATTGCGCGGTTTCGCCAGGTCGCGCCGACCATGTCCAACACATTGATTGACGCGGCGTGCGAATCCTATCTTCTCAAAGAACCCCAAGAGACGACGGGATAACGCGATGCAAACTAGAGACCCGCAGGGTTTCGCAAAACCCTGCGGGTCTCCTCTCTTTTTCATCGCCTCGTAACGAACGCTTCGGCAAGCGTTCGCTACGGTCTCACTGTTTGCTTTGCCGCTTGATCCAAATCGGTATGGTCGAACGGGTTATCGGTGTCTAATCCTTCCGCGCGCGCGGCTTGGGAGTTTATCGTCGCCGCTAACAAAAATAAGATTCAGCGCACTCTCGCGCAACAAAGCATCAACGTGAACCGCCAATGCAAGTTGAACCGCATCTTGCCTCTAGCCGCGATCTTGGATTATTGTCTGCTAAAGTGTCGGCTTGAAATTCGCCGTTTCTAGTTTGTGAATTACTTGTTGCTTGCGTTCCTCCGGCAATGCGCGCCATTCTGCCGCCAGCGCTTGTTCTGCGGGAGTGAGTTCCGCGAGCAACCCAGCGCGTTGTAAAATCTCGTCTGCCAAATCGTTTTCACTCGCGCCGTGCGTGCGCAACGCGGCAGGCGCGCGCTTTTTCGCTGGCGCTCGCCGTTTGCCATTCTTGCGTTGCTCAAGTTGCGCGACTTTTTTCTTGAGCGTTTCAACCTCGCGCTGGATTCGTTTCAAATCTGTTGTCGTGACAGCCAATCCACACCTCACACTTTCGCAACAATTCTAGCGTATCTTTGCGGACGCGTCAACCCAAGACCCGAAGGGTCGCTTTTTCTTCACCTCGCATCGAACGTTACAGCAAGCGTTCGCTACTGTTCACTGCCCCACTGCTCACCGCCCACTGCCCGCGCCTTTTATACGCGTACCAACCCAGCATCGCCGCGGCGAGCGCAAGCAAGAGCCACTCGTGCGGCTCAGGCACCGCGGTGATGCTCGCGGCTTGCGGCACGGTCTCGCCCACCTCTTCCACCTCGCGATCAAAGCGGTCGCCTTGCTGTTCCAGTTTTTTGAGCAATTGTTCCTGTTGCGCGTTCACGAGCACGATCATCGAAGAGTACGGCGTGACGATGCTGTTCTGCATCGCGAGCGCGTGCAAATGATCGAGCGTTTTGAGTTGCTTGAGCGACGCGCGTTCGCGATACATCGTGTCGAGAATCACGCGCCGCGCGGCGAACGTTGCGAATCCATCCGGCGCGGTGCTCGAATTATTTGCGCGCGCGGGCACGGTGAACCAGGCGTACCCATCCACCCAATCCGCCGTCGCGTTTGCCGGCGCATCGCCGAGCGACGCGACGAGATTGCGACCCAACCCAACCGCGATGCGCGCCAGCGCGTCCTCGATGTCGCCAGCCGCGCCGCCGCCGCTCGCCTGAATCGCTTCGAGCGTCGCGTCGTCGTAGCCGAGCGGCAATTCGCCACCCAGGTGAAGCATCCACACCGGCGCGTTCGGCACGGCGATCTTGACGGTCGGCTCACCCAGTTCGTACCCCGAGCCATCGGTGATGACGAGAATCGCGTCATACGCGTTGCCCGCGCGCAATTGCTCGTACTGCGCGAGCAATTCGCCCGCGTTCTGTCCGCCGATGTACGTGATGCTGTTCACGTCGAGTTCGCGCAAACTGATACGCGTTGGCGTCTCGCCGCGATACTGGGACGACGTGAGATAGACGTCCATCGCCGCGCCGGAAATTTGCGCGAGACGCGCGAGCGTCGTTTTCACTTCCGCCGCGTGTTTCTGCATACTGCGCGAACGATCCAACACAATCGCGAGTTTCAACGTCGGCGGCAGTTTCGGCAATTCGCTCGCCGCGACCGGTCGCGCGATGACCGTTTCACCGTTCGCAAAGTCAACGCGATGTATCGTCGCTTTGATCGGCGGCGTCGCGGCGATGGACACAGGCAACCAGGTTTCGCCGTCCGCGTTCATCGGCATGCCATTCACGAGTCGCGTCGTGCGCGCATCCCAGTACACGTTGCGTTTTTCCGCGAGATGCGGCAACGCCCAGGTATTCTCACGCACGAGCACGCGATACGTCAACCACATGTGCATTGCCGGACCGTCCGTGATCGTCGAAGACATGGCGCCGCGTTCGCGCGTCCACCGGCGCGGCTCGATCGGGAACACGCGCAGACGATACTGGCGCGGACCGATTTGCTCGACGAGTGCGGGGTCCATGTTGCGCCGCACTTCGTTGCGGTACACGGCTTGCGCCGCGCCGCGCGGCGCAACGCGATACGCAAAGCGCGTCGCACGATTCGTGCCATTGCCGAGCCACACGCCGGTGACGACGGCGGATTCGGGCAGACTGAAATAGTACACCACTTCTTGGCGCATGTCCGTTTGGTTTTGATAGACCTCGTACAGTTCAACGTCCGCCCAATCATTGTTTTCAGTGATCGTGATTTCTTGCCGCGTCAATAAAATTTCGCGATCATCCACCGCCTGGAGCGCGGCTTCGGCTTGCGTCCGCGACCAGGTTGAGCGCACTGCGTTCGCAATCGTGTCATGCTCGCCGTCAATGATGCGTTCGTCGAAAAAATCGCGGTAGAGTTTCGCGGCTTGCGCGGGTTCCTCGCGCAACGCGCGCCCATCGACGCGATTGTCGGTTGCCGGCGGATTGACCGGCTCGTACAAAAATGGACGCGCGACGGATTCGTACGCTTGCTCCACACTCGCCGTTTGCGGCGGCGAAAGTTTGAGCATGGACGTGTACAGATCGCGAATGTGTTGCACTTCGCCAACCGCGCTGATGTACCGGAACTGGGCGAGATACGTATTGAGCAAGCCGGCGCGAATCGCGTCTTGCTGATCCAACATTGCGCGCGCCTCGTTCGGATTCGTCGGCGCGATTTTCAACAGCGCGAACACGGCGCGTTGCGGTTGCTGGGTCGTCTGCGCGAAAATCAGCGCGCACGCAACGACGACGACCGCGGCGAGCGCGCTTGCGCGCAAAGCATTCGTGCGCGCGACGAGGGCACGCACGCCGCGCTGCCACGCATAAACCGCGATGATCGGCACGGCAATCGGCGCGCCGACAAATAACGTCGCGGTGTACGCGAACAAGAGCGTACCCAGGAAGGCGAACGGCGCTGCCCAACCCATCCTCAGCAAATCGCGCCAGTCGAAACGCACAAGCGCTTCCCAGATACCACGCAAGATCTGACCCAGGATGTTCCAGGATTCGCCAATGACCGGCACGGTGTAGAACGCGACCCACAGACTGCCGTACAGATCAATCACGAGCAACAGCGTCAAGCCGATCACACGCACGTGTGTGAGCACCGCGCCACGCGCGTCAATGTTCTGGTCGAGAATTTGCCACAGCAACGTTGCCATGCCGAGCGTCGCAATCGTCATCAGAAACGCGACGGCGGGCGTGAGATCGCGAAAAAGGAAAAAGCGAAGCGCGAGCATGAACATCAACGGCGCTTGCACAGCGTACCACAAGATGACAAGACCGCCCGGCGAACGGCGTAAACGCGTCGCGCCAAGAATCACCGCGACAATTGGGATGAGCGTAAGCGTGATGCCGAAGACGAGGAACTGGATCGGGATCGTGCCGAGTTGCACCGCCGTGATGAGGTCGGGCAACACTTGCGGCGCAAACCCCAACACCATGAACGCGACAAAAATAATGTTCCACGACCAGAATAACCCGTACCCGAGTACGCGTGGGCTGATCACCGTCAATACTTTTCTCATCGCGAACCTCCTTGCGAATGGCAGATGGCAGATGACGAATGACGAATGACGAATTACGAATTACGAATATCCCTACCGCGTCAAATTCTGCGCGATGGCATCGCGCAACGCGAGATAGAACGCGCGCACGTCCGCGTCATTCGGATCGCGCGCGCGGTCGAATAGAATCGAGACGAGCACCCAACGTTCGCGGTGCGGCGCGAGGTCTGCCCACATCCGCGTGCCGAAATCGTCCGTCGCGCGCGTCGCCGATTGAAACCAGTACGTCGCGCTCAACTCGCCGCCGCGGCGTTGTCCCACCGCGACAAAGCGCACCGAAAAATCCGGCGTGACCATCGCCGCGCGTGAATCGTCAATTTGCCAGCCCAGCACTTGTAGACACCGTTCGGGGCGATGATGCGTCCGCCACGTCGTGCTCGGCACGAGAATCATCGAACCGGCAATGCCGCGCCACGCGAACTGGTATCGCTCCGCGGACTCTGCGCCTTCGCGTTCCAGCGCGGTGATTTCGTCCGGCTTGAGCGGCAACGGTTGCATTGACAACTCAGCCGGAAAATTCCACGCGGGCGGCGATTGCATCAACCCAGTTTGCGGTCGCGGTGTGTACAGGAATCCCAGCGCGAGGAACGTCGTTGCGAGCGCAAAAGAGAATATGGGGGGGGCGGATAAACGCGGATGGAGGCGGATTTTCTTTTTTTCTGCGTTCATCTGCGTCATTCTGCGTCCAAGTATTGTTTGGTTGGAGCCAACGAAGTAGAACGACTGCCGTCGCGCACCCCGCGACAAAGCCGAGCACGCCGAGCGGAACGTGCAACATCTCGGCGGCGAGTTGCGAACCGAGCACCTGCCCGACGACGACGAGCGTTGCCACGCGCGCGAGATTCGTCGCGAACAAAATGATCGCGAACGCGAGCGCGACGACGAACCACCGCGCGGTCAATGGTCGCCGCTCGACCCAGGTCGCCGCGAGCAAAAAGAGCGCGCCCGTCCACAAACTCTTGACGCCGCTGCACGGCAAGTCCACCTGCGACACACCGTTCTCTAAAATCAAAATCGTATCCACGCCGATGGACGCCACTCCAGCCGACGCGAGTCCATCGCGCACGAGCGACGCGGTGAGAATCCGCATCGGATAACCGATGAACGTTTGCATGTGCTCGCCGAACGGCAACACGCCGATCACGAGCAACGCGGCGGGCAGACCCGCGCGCCAATGTTGCGAATTCATCCACAAGCCGAGCAAACCATAACTCGCCAAGCCGAACAGACTCGCGGAAATCGTGTTGATGTCGAGAAATCGTTCGACGAGCAAATAACCAAGCGAGCCGCCGATCACAAACATCAGCGGCACAAGGTTGGGCTGGGGTGATGCATCGAGTTGTGGACGCGCTTGCTCGCGGCGAAATTGAATCGCGAACAAAACGATCACACCGACGAGCGCGAGTTGATTCGTGCGGAAATCTTCGCGCGTGAAAATGATCGCGAGGTAATCGAACACGGCGCGATAGAGCCACAGCCAGAGAAGCATGAGGAGAGCATTGCGCGCAAAGGGCACAACGCGGATTTTATTTTTGGCTGATGCGTTGACGCTTGGCGATGCGGGTGAATCCAAGACAGTCATAACTCTTCGCTTGGTAGGTTATCACTTTCAGATAGAAAAAGCAAGCACTCGTGTGCAAAAGTACGCCTTGTCATTGCGAGGAGCCGCCAAGCGTTTGCGACGAAGCAATCCCCAAACCGCGAATCAGGGATTGCTTCGCCGCTCTGCGGCTCGCAATGACAATCAAGCAACTACCGGGTCGTGGTGAAAAAAGATGTACGCCCCGAATTTGCCACGCACTCTTTATAGTTTTTCAATGGACGAATCAACCAAATCGGATATAATAGAGCCACTCTCACACAAGGATTGAGCATGTTAACCGAACAACAAGTTTTGAATGCACTGAGCAAGGTGCAAGAACCCGAACTGCATCGCGACCTTGTCACGTTGAAAATGGTTCGCGATATCAAGATTCAAGGCAACGCCGTCAACTTTACGATTGTCCTCACGACGCCGGCGTGCCCGCTCCGCAATCAAATCGAATCGGAGGCGCAAGCCGCGGTCAAGTCCGTTGGCGCGCAACAAGTGACGATCAAGTGGGATGCGAACGTGCCGACCGATCAACGCATCACCGGTAAACTCAACATCCCGGTTAAATCCACGTTTGCCGTCGCGTCCGGTAAAGGCGGCGTCGGCAAGACAACTGTATCCGTGAATCTCGCGGTCGCGCTCGCGCAGATGGGCGCAAAGGTCGGCTTGATGGACGCGGACGTGTACGGTCCGAACATTCCGATCATGATGGGCGTGAACGAACAGCCGCGCGCGATCGGCGAACGCATCATTCCACTCGAAGCATACGGCGTCAAGTTGATGTCTATGGGTTTTCTCGTCCCGCCGGAACAAGCAGTCATTTGGCGCGGTCCGATGCTGCACAGCGCGATTCGCCAATTCCTCACCGATGTAGACTGGGGTGATCTCGATTACCTCGTGATTGATTTGCCGCCCGGCACTGGCGACGTGCAATTGACACTCACACAATCCGTGCCGCTGACCGGCGGTGTGGTCGTCGCGACACCGCAAGACGTTGCGCTCGCGGACGTACTCAAAGGCATCACGATGTTTCAACGCCTTGAAGTACCGGTGCTCGGCGTCGTCGAAAATATGTCGTACTTTATGTGCCCGCACTGCGGCGAGCGCACCGAGATTTTCGCGCACGGCGGCGCGCAGAAAATGGCAGACAAACTTGGCGTGCCCTTCCTCGGCGAGATTCCGCTCGATGTCGCGATTCGCGTCGGCGGCGATAACGGCAAGCCGGTAACCGCGCTCCAACCCGATTCGGCGTACGCGCAAGCGTTCAAACACATCGCGCAACAAGTCGCGGCAAAGATCAGCGTGATGAACGCGAACGCGGTACAAGGCGAATTGATCGCGGGCGGGAGCATTCCGATCATCAAGCGTAAGTGATCGCAATCCAATCACTCGCGCCACAACAGATCGTCGAGGTCAAGCGGATGATCGTGACGGTTGCCGAAGAAACGTTTCACTGGCAACTCCCGCTTGATGAACGGTTGCGGACATTCGACGCGCAAGGCATATTCAACGACATTGACACATTTCAAGCGCATTATCTGAATCGTCGCGGACTTTTCCTCGTCGTGCTCGACGATGGGCGCGTTGTCGGCTCCGGCGCGGTCCGCCAGATTGATGAACGCGTCTGCGAACTAAAACGGATCTGGTTGATTGAAGCGTATCGCGGCAAGCGCATCGGATTCCAGGTCGTACAAAAGTTATTCGACTTTGCGCGCCAAGCCGGTTACACGACCGTGCGCCTAACGACCGACAAACGACAAACGCGCGCGCTTGATTTCTATCGGCAACTGGGCTTTCACTTGATCGCCTCCTCAAGCGACGACCCAGACGATGTGATGATGGAAATGTTGCTTGAACGCATCCCCGCGTAGCGCAAGTTTCCAACTTGCCACAACTCCGCCTCCTTTTTTCACCACTGCCCTACTTGACCGGTCTTTCCCGATTGCCTATAATGGTTACAAGCGTAAATGTTCGTTAGGCAATTCCGGTACAGGCAGGTTCTTGATGAGCACAGAACGGCGCACCGTCCAACGTATCCCCGCAGATTTTTCAGTCCGTTACAATTACGAGCCACCCAGTCTCATGGCGTCCCAAACGCGCGTGCTCGATCTCAGTCTTGCCGGCGCGCGGATGGAATGCTATGCGTGGTTGATTCCGGGCGCGTCTGTCACGTTTCACCTGATCACCCCGGAACATCACGTCGTTGACGCCCGCGCGCGCGTCGTCTACATCGAATCGCGCAATGAGCCGCCGTACCACGTCGGCGTCCAATTCACATCGCTCGATGCGATGGACCGGGCGACTCTGGAAAACGAACTGGGACGCCTCCACTCGTCTTGATGCGAGGTCCTTATGCCACGTCCTGAACGCCGCGTTAAAACCAACATCCTCACGGCGTACCGTTGTCTGGACAACGGCGCGGTGACCAACACCGGTTTCGGACGCACGCTTCAGCTCGGCGCGACCGGCGCGCTCTTAGAATCGCCCGATCCGTTTCCGGTGGGACAAGCCCTGTCGCTCGAGTTCTTGCTCGACAACGATCAACTCGTCACTGTGGCTGGTCACGTCACGCGCGTCGCGCGCGCCAAAGCATTTCAGCACGCGTCTGTTGACTTTGACGAACTGGACGCCCCCGCGCGGCGATTGATTGATCTCCAGATCGGTGTGAAACCTCGTTCCCCCGTAAAGCCGAAACCCAAACCGAAACCAAAAACCAAAAAGAAATGACGCATACTTAGCCCATCCTTGCGAAGGTTACCAACCACAGCACCACGGAATAGTACAACGACAACCAATTTGATTCCACGAGAATGGTGCGTTCAAACCTTCGCAAGAATGAACACGAAGTGACGCGGTTTTGCTAATGGCTCACGAATGGCCCCTCTATTTTCGCGACAATGTGATCCTGGGTGAACCGGATCATCCGGTCGCGGTGTGTTGTCTTTGGATGAAACAGGCGCGAGTCGGCGACTCACTCGCGCCTGATTCGTACAGCGTTCTCGGCAACCTCTATTCCAAAGACGGCATCAATTATCTCCTGCGAAACATTCTCGCGCACCCAACCGTGCGCGCGATGGCGTTATGCGGACCCGATCTCACACAAAGCGGCGCGGCGTTGCTCGCGCTCTGGCGCGCGGGCGTGGACGCCGAGCATCGCATCATCGGCGACGGCGCGCCGATTGATCGCGAGATTCCGCGCGAGGTGATTGACGAACTGCGCGCCCACCTCGCGCTCCACGATTGGCGCGGCATCACCGATTTGACGCGCGTGCGCGACGCCGTGCTCGAGCTCGGGACGACTCCGCGCGGCGCGTGGGCAGAGCCGCGCGTGTTTCCGCGCAGTGTGCCCGCCGCCGACGAATTTCCGGCGGAACACACCGGCTTTATTTTGCGCGGCGATCACATCGTCGAAGTATGGACGCATCTGCTCGCCGCGGTGCTCGCGTTCGGCAAACGCGATATGACCGCGTACACAGTACAGCAACGCGAACTGCTCGACGTGGTCGCGGTCGTCGAGCGCGAAGACCCCGACGACATTTACTTACCCGACTGGGCGCCCGTCACGCGCGAACAACTCGACGCGTACTATCCACAATTGCTCACGCGCGACCGCGCGGAAAATATCGCGTACACCTACGGCGAGCGGCTGTTCGATTTTCACGGCAACGATCAGATCAGCGCGATGGTGGACGAGTTACGCGCGACGCGTTTTTCGCGCCGCGCGGTCGCGGGATTGTGGGACGCCGCGCGCGACGCCAACTCCGCCGACCCACCTTGCCTCAACCTGATTCAAGCGCGCGTGCGCGGCGGGCTATTGCACCTCACGGCGTACTTTCGCAGCCACGATATTTTTCGCGCGTGGTTGACGAACGCGTTCGGGTTGCGCCAACTCCAAGCGCAACTCGTCGCGCGCGTCGGCGAGTGCATGCTCGGCGATCTCGTCATCGTCTCGCACTCGGCGCACATCTACGCCGATTCCTGGGACGCGGCGCGCGACATCGCGCACACACGCGCGCGCGAGTACCTCAAGAATCCGCGCCTCGTGCGCGACCCGCGCGGCAGTTTCAACATTCGGCTCGAAGGATACCAGATTCGCGTGGACCATTTTTCGCCGGACGGCGCGTTGCTCGCCACGTTCACCGGCGCAAGCGCGCGACCGTTGCAACGCGAGTTGGCATTCTTCGTCTCGCGCACCGACCACGCGATTTATCTCGGCGCGGAGCTCGCGAAAGCGGAACTCGCGCTGAAAAACAATTTGCCGTACGTCCAGGATCGCGAATTGCGACTCGACGGCGCGACACCCGCGCTCGGTCGCGAGACCGGCAGTGGTCAGATCAGTTTGTAATGATTCTTCTCCCACAAAGGACACAAAGTTTTTTTGTTCTGCTTTGTGATCGTGGTTGTCCTTCGTGGGCGGAATTCTTGATTCGAATATTGCAAATCCTCATCGTGGAGCTGCTATCGTTATGCGTCGTTGGCTGAATCGTGAGCGTCTCAAATGGCAAGTGGCAATCGCCGTCCAACCGGTCGTGTTGGTCGTCGTCGTCATCAAATTCGTTTTCATTTATTTGGACGTCGAAGTATGGGAGATGAACCCGCTCTTGTCCGGCTTGATCGCGGCAAATGTGTTTCTGCTCGGTTTTCTCATCTCCGGCGTATTGGTGGATTACAAAGAGGCAGAACGTTTGCCGGGCGATTTGGGCGCGAGTCTGGCATCGTTGTTCGACGAAGTCCAAACGATTTACCGCGACACGGGCGCGCCGATCGCGCGCGAATGTATCGAGCAGATTCTTTGTCTCACCGTCGTCCTCAAGGATTGGTTTTACAAAAAGCAGAATACGGACGCGGTGATGATCGAACTTTCCAGGTTAAATCAGTACCTCGCCGGGCTGGGCAAGATCGGCGAAGCCGGCGCGACGATGCGGATCAAAAACGAACAGACTGCGATTCGCAAAACCTTGATCCGCGTCCGCACGATTCGCGGGACATTTTTCGTACCGTCGGGATATGCAATTGCCGAAGCGACGAACATTTCGGTCATTCTCGCGCTGTGGCTGACCAAGATCGCGAGCGCGTATGAATCGCTCTTTTTCGTCGGACTGATTGCGTTCCTGACGACGTACATGCTCGCGCTCATTCGCCGGCTTGACAATCCGTTCGATTATTACAGCAAAGACAGCGGTGTGGACGAAGTGTCGCTGATGCCGTTGGACGAAGTGCAACGGTGGATCGAACAGTTCATCGCGTCAAATTCTACCACAGCAGGATAACCAGGTGATCTAAATGTCAAAAATGCGTCGGATAGCAGAGAGCAAAACCATTTCGAAAACCGAAAAATATTCCGGTGCAATAGATGATCTGGAGCTTGGCGAGATTATTCAAACGAGTTTCAAGTACGCCAAAACAAGAAGGAACACTCCATCACCGATTTCCAAATTGCGTCACAAAAAGATCATTGCCTTTGGTTGGTACGGGGGCAAGTTCTCACATTTGGATTGGCTTTTACCCATACTGCCATCGTGTCACCACTATTGTGAGCCATTCGGGGGTTCGGGCGCGGTCTTGTTGAACCGCGCGCCGTCGCCAGTTGAAACATACAACGATTTGGACGGTGAAGTCGCTAATTTCTTTCGTGTTTTGCGTGATCAAAAGGAAAAACTCATTGAGGCAATCGGTCTCACACCTTTTTCGCGCGAAGAATTCGGTGTCGCCTGCCAAGTTGATCCAACCCAAGACACGCTAGAACGCGCGCGTCGTTTCTTCGTTCGCGCGCGGCAAGTTCGTACGGGTTTGGCTCAGACAGCCAGTCTGGGACGATGGGCAAATTGTAAAAACACCAGTAGGTCGGGAATGAGTGGTGTGGTTAGCCGATGGTTGGGAAGTATCGAGGATCTCCCGGCAATCGTAGAGCGATTACTGCGTGTACAAATAGAGAATCGTCCTGCTATGGAAGTCATCCGATTGTATGATTCGGTTGACACGTTGTTTTATTGTGATCCGCCATACGTCCATCTTACCCGCGGAGACAATAACTCGTACGGTTTTGAGATGACCGATGATGAACATCGTGCGTTAGCCCAAGTCCTAAATTCCACGCAAGGGCGCGTGGCAATCTCGAACTACCAATGCGATTTGATGGATGAGTTATACCCAGCGCCAAAATGGTTAAAAATCCTTGCGCCGGAGAAAACGATTCATTCAACAAAAGGTAAACGTGCGGAATGTCTGTGGGTAAACTACACCCCGGTCATGCCCGGCAAAGGCATGCGGAGGTTGCTGGAGAAAAAACATGACTGATCCAGCGCGGATACTGCACCGGGCATTGGCGTGCGCTTCGGTAAATCTATCCAGACCCTTGGTCAAAAACAAGGAAATCCGGAGCAGGGCAGAATACGTTTGTCGTTGTCTACGTAATCGCGCCGGAGTTCGCCTTTTGATGGCATGTCTGCTCGCCAAGATAGATCGCCCCCAAGTGGATCCGCGAAAACCATATACAGAGATCGGCAGCTCGGATTGTTTCTCTGGTCGCTCCTACGATGAATCGTATATCACTCATTTCATCAACGAGAATCGCTTGCCTTGTAATCCAACAACCGCTTTCCTGACACCGGCATTACGCAACATAGATCGCCCCTTAACAGCCAAGGTAGAAATCATTGGCAGACCGCGCCAATTGTATACCGATGCGTTGCAACTATTAGACGATGTTCACACCCGCAAAGTCTCCGCCGACAATCTTTTAGCCGAGGTGCTTCGACTGCTTCTGCTGATGCGCGATGAAAAAGACAATCGTATGGCAACCTTGCTTGCCGGATTACGTCACTCGGGCGATATCACGCCGCTTTCAACAGAAGCGATTGTGACACTAATTGAACAACATCTGAAAGCCAAGAACTCTAGCCGACTGCCGGTATTGGTTGTTGCGACTGCTTATCAAGTCATGGGAGACAAAATCGGCGAGCGCGTGTTACCGCTGAAGGGTCACAATGCGGCAGACGAACAAACTGGCGCAATCGGCGATGTTGAAATCTGCCTCGTAGATGAAGACCAGGTAGTAACTGCTTATGAAATGAAGATGAAACGCGTTACGATTGATGATGTGGATCGCGCATTACAAAAGATGGCTTCAATTGATACGCACTTGGACAACTATATCTTCATCACAACTGACGAAGTAGATGTTCAAATCCAGCGTTACGCTAAAGACGCGTATGAGCGTACCGCCGGAACTGAAATTGCTATTCTGGATTGCATTGGCTTTCTACGACACTTTTTGCATCTATTCCACCGTTTACGAATTGACTACTTGGACACGTACCAAGCGCTTGTTCTTGCTGAGCCGGAGAGCGCGGTTAGCCAACCACTCAAAGAAGCCTTCTTGGCGTTACGCCAAGCGGCTGAAGCGGACGCCTAGATTTTTTATCTGGAGCAGATGTCTTGTGAACACAAAAATCTCTCCTCGCCTGCGTGCCCGCCAAATTGTTTTCATCTTGCTTGTACTTTGCTTTTTGACATCCCGCGCCCATGCGGACACGCTCGCGTTCCAAACGTTCACGCAACGCGATGGACTGGCGGCTAACTTTGTGACGAGCATCGCGTTCACGCGCGACGGCGCGGCGTGGATCGGCACCCCGCGCGGCGCGACCGACGCGCAGGACAAGTACTGGGTCACGTACACCGCCGCGCACGGACTGGGCAACGCGCACGTCACCGGCATCGCGCTGGCGGGCGACAAGATTTATTTCGCGACGAACGGCGGCGGGCTCTCACTCTTTGACGGCGCGACGCGCAAGACGTACAACACCGCCAACTCGCAAATCCCCAGCAATTATCTCACCGCGGTCGCGACCGACAAACAAAATCGCGTGTGGGTCGGCGCGTACGGCGCGGGCATCGCGCGGCTCGAGAACGAACAGTGGACGCGCGTTTCGCTCAACAACAATTTTGTGAACGCGCTCGCGCCCGATGCGAACGCCAACGTCTGGGTCGCGACGAACGACGGCGCGTTCTTCTATGACGGCAAAGCGGTCGCGCGCTTGACGACGACGCACGGCTTGCCCAGCAATCGCTTGAATGCAATTCTCATCGCGCCCGATGGTCGCGTGTGGTTTGGCTCGGATGCCGGCGCGGCGGTGTACGATGGTCGCCAGGTCCGCGTTTACAGCGAGCGCGATGGCTTGCCCAGTCCCATCGTGCGCGCGCTCGGCGTGGACGCGCAGAGACGCGTGTGGTTCGGCACACTGCGCGGACTGGTCTCGCTCGATGGAACACAGTTAAAAACGTACACGCCGAGCGACGGACTCGCGGACGATGCGATCACCGCGCTCGCCTTCGACGCACGCGGCAATACCTGGGTCGGCACGCCGCGCGGCGTCAGCGTTCGCGGCGATGTGAAATTGATACGCGCGATGAATTTGCCGGTCGTGCTCGTGCACGGTTGGCACACCGCCGATTCGGACCAACTCGACGACACCGAGTTTCGTTCGCTCCGCCAGTATCTCGAACGCGATGGCTTTCAAGTTTTTTACGCGCAAGGCATCTCGCCCAAGCGCACGCTGTTTCAAAACGCGGCGACACTCCGCGACGTGATCGCGAACGCGAAAGCGAAAACCGGCGCAGCGCGCGTGGACATCATCGCGTTCTCGATGGGCGGCTTGAACACGCGCGCGTATTTGGAATCCACGTTGTATCAAGACGACGTGCGCCGCGCGATCATTCTCGGCACGCCGCAAGCCGGCGTGCAATTGTGGTACCCGCTTCTCACGCGCGAAATCGAAGACCGCCCGGACGAACCTTCGACCATCGAGTTGACGCCCGAGTACGCCGCGCTCTTCAATCGCACGCACACGCCGCGCGTGACCGTGCCGTACGATTTGCTCACCGGCGATGCGCGCAATCAACCGGGTCTCGATCTGCTCAAACTCTTTCCGCCGAGCGATGGCTTGATCGAGCAGTGGAGCGCGCACGCGTTGAGCGGTCCGCTCGTGCGCCGTGTTCTCAACAGCGACGCGCACGATTGGAATCCGACGCCGCTCCCGTTCAACATCACCGCGTATCTCTATCCGATTCAAACGTACGAGCGTTATCTGCGGAATAGTTTACGCGATCCCGACGCGCGCCCAATCGGTTTTGCCGCCGCGCCGGTTGACCCGCTCGCGCCGCGCAACATGACGCCGATGAATGTGGACTCGTTGCGCGCCAGTGCAACCGTGACGCGCACCGTCATGCTCGACGCGAATCGCTCCGCGCGTTTCATCGCGCGCTGGGATCGCGGCGATGTGGAATTGAAACTGCGCGCGCCGGACGGCACACGCTACGAACCGAACGCGCCGCGCGACGCGACGTATCTCAAAGCGGACATTGGCAGTTTCATTGGTTACGCGATTCCGCGCGCGCAACCTGGGACGTGGCAAGTCACCGCGACGCGGCTCGACAAAGCGAGTGCGCCGATGGTGTTGACGACGTACACTGATCTCGACGCAGATGTGCGTTTGAACATCGGCGTGAATCGCACGTGGTATCAAGCCGGTTCGCCGGTCGTCATTACCGCGACGTTATCTAATCGCGTCACCGGCGCAGATGTGCGCGTGAAACTGCAATGGCTCGGCGACGGCGCATCGCCGCGTGGAACGTCAACCGAAACGCGTTTGCTTGCCGAAGGCGCGCCTGGGTCGTACGCGCAGACGATCAACGATTTGACGCGCGGCGGATACTATCTCGCGCGCGTTACCGCGCGCGGGACTGGGTTTGCGCGCGAGCAACAAATTTTGTTTGCGATCTCGCCCCAGACCGCATCGTTCGACGGAGCGCCGCGTGCGCGTGCAGAATCGGACGCGCTCGTGATCGAGAGCGAGGTCAACGTCGTGCGCGCCGGCGAGTACGCGCTCGCGGCGACGCTGTGGAGCGCGCAAGGTGAACGCGTGTTATCGCTCACCGCGCCAATGCGATTGATGCCCGGCTCCCAGGTCGCGTCCATCGCGATTCCGAAACGCGATCTGCGCGCGCGTGGCATTGACGGTCCATACACGATTGATTTGATGTTGATGGACGCGTCGTGGACGGCGATTCCATTGGACGAATCGCTCAAAGCACTAACGACTGACGCGTATCGTGTGAGCGAATTTTAATCCCGGAGTGCCATGATGAAATTTAATTTTCCATTCACTCGGCGACAAGGACTGATCGGTATCGGCGTGTTGATCGGCTTGATCGTTTTGGGCGTGCTGGGATTCGTGTTTATGATGCCGCAAGCGCCGCCGCCGAACAGCGTGATCGTGCGCCGCGGTGATTTGAGCGCGTCGGTCAACGCGACCGGCAGAGTGCGCGCGAAAAAATCGCTCCGCCTGGTTCTGCCCGTTTCCGGGATCGTCGCGACGATTGAAAAGTACGAAGGCGACGAGGTGAATCAGGGCGATGTGATCGTGACACTCACCTCCGAAGAGGTGCAACGCCGGCTCAAACAAGCCGAGTTGAATTTCAACTCGCGCCAGCTCGACATTTCGCGCGCGAAGAGCGCGCCGCGCGACGAGGATATTGAAATCGCGCGCGCGAATTTACGCAAAGCCACGCTTTACGCCGCCGCCGCCGAAACGAATAACAACGCGTCGCCCACGCCGCAAAATGCTATCGCGCTCGAATCCGCGCGCAACGATCTCGATGTCGCGCGCGCGAGTTTCAATCGCGTCGTGAACGGACCGTCGAAAGAAGAACTACAGGCGTTGGACAATTCGCTGACGCTCGCGCAGATGGACTTGGACGCGGCGAAACAACTTGCCGCGCAAACCAAATTGCTCGCGCCGTTCAACGGCACGATCACCGAAGTGAACGTGCGCGTCGGCGAGTACGTCGGCGGATTTTCGCAACTCGCCGCGATGGCGGACCTGACCGCGCTCGAAATCGCGGCGGACGTGGATGAGATTGACGTCGCGCATGTCCAGGTCGGACAAAATGTCGAAGTGCGGCTCGACGCGTTTCCCGGCGAGCGCTTTGCCGGCAAAGTGATGCGTCTCTTCCCCGCCGCCTCCGCGCAACGCGGCAGCACCTCGTACAGCGCGATTGTGGATTTCGATCCGCGCGACATCAAGGTGCGCGTGGGCATGGGCGCGCCGTTAAAGATTCAGACAATTGAAAAGAAAGGCGTGCTCACCGTGCCAAACCGCGCGCTCAAGAATATCGGCACGCGCAAAGCGGTACGCATCATCGCTCCCGGCGCGCCGCGCGATGCGCTCGTCGAGACCGGCTTGAGCGACGGCGCGAACACCGAGATCGTCAGCGGAGTGAATGAAGGCGATCTGGTAGTGATTAACTAGGGGGGACAAATAATCTCAAAAGTTTACCCCGGCACACAATAATAGATTTGCCCCCTATCAAAACCTGGTGACTTGGCAAATGAGAAAAGATTTTCCACTTCTAATTACTTCGGTGCTGGGAACAGGCACAATTCTTTGCGTGATTCTTTGCCTGGCATTCTATGTTATATTTTCTTCTTGGTTTCGTGATTGGGATTGCCCTGACGCGCAACCCAATATACCGGATCCCAAGCTCAAGCTCGTCTCAGAAAAGGCGGCGAGGTACCAACACGTTTCGTGGCAGGACAACGATTTAATCTTTGAGTATGATGAGAAATACTATGCCAAGCCCGGAGAGGGAAGAATATGGCGAATGCACCCTGATGGAACAAATCGAGAACAGTTGCAATTACCAAATCATCCAAACTGCCAGGAAAGTTCGTTCGTTGCTCCCCAACGATTGCATGATGGTAGACTTGGCTATGGTGTGCTGTGTATCGCAAATGGCACAGTCCAAACCTACATGATGGCGTATGATTTCAAAACAGCAAAAGGAACTCCCTTAATCCATTATCCTTCGCCTATAGATCTCCGTAATATAGGACGCGATTCTTGGAATCCTACCGCGACGCAAGGAATTATTGGTGATAAGATAGGTAACTCGGCGGAGAGCCAGATGTGGTGGCTGTGGCAAGACCATTGGTCTCCTGTAAAATTCGATCTAGATCTTGCAATGGATCCCGTTTGGTCGCCCAATGGAAAAATGATTGCGTTTACTGGCATCGCAAAGGAAGAAAGGGGATTTGCTTGGGATGCAATTAAGGATCTTTATTTGATGGACTCGAACGGAGCAAATATCCGTTCATTCGCAAGTGGATTCAATCATGTTTTGGATTGGACTTGGTCGCCAGATAGTCGTTGGCTAGCATTATCAGCGACCTTTAACGAGCAAGGAACTGAGACGAGTGGCATCTGGCTGATTGAGGTATCCACCGGGAAGCGCCAACTGATCGCAAAAGGCTGGTATCAATCACTTGATTGGTCAAGTTCAGGCAAGGAACTAGTCGTTGTAGGACCACCGCCAGCTAATGAACAACAGCTTTGTTATGGCACAACTTTCAACACGAGACTCTACCGTTTGGATATATCCAATGCCGTTGATCAGTGAAAAGTTGTTTGCCAAACCATTTCACTTCACACCATCCCAAAAACCGTGAAAGCGCAATTCATTGCGCCCCCCTAAAAAAAATTATGAACACCAACCAACTCAGAAACTTGCCATCCGTTGACGCGCTGTTGCAAGACCACACACTGCGCGATTTGGAACAGCGCTACGGTCACACGCTCATCGTCGAAGCGTGCCGCGACGCGCTCGACGACGCGCGCAAAACGATTCTCGCCGGCGGCGATGCGCCGATGCCCGCGCTGTTGCTGGACAATGTGCGCACACACATCGAACGCGCGGCGCGACCGTCGCTCGTGCCGGTCATCAACGCGACCGGCGTCATCATTCACACGAACCTGGGTCGCGCGCCGCTCTCCGACGACACGCTTACCGCGATGAAGATCGCCGCGCAAGGGTACTCGAACCTGGAGTATGATCTCGCGTCCGGCGAACGCGGTTCGCGCTATACGCACGCCGAGTCGGTGATCATGCGGTTGATCGGCGCGGAAGGCGCGCTCGTCGTGAACAATAACGCCGCGGCGGTTACGTTGATTCTCGCGACGTTCGCGCGCGGCAAGCAAGTCATTCTCTCACGCGGGCAACTCGTCGAAATCGGCGGCGGCTTTCGCGTGCCCGAAGTGATGCAACAGTCCGGCGCAGAGTTGATCGAGGTCGGCACGACGAACCGCACGTACATCGCGGATTACGCGCGCGCGATCACCGACCAAACCGCGCTGTTGATGCGCGTGCACTCGTCCAACTTTCGCGTGATCGGTTTTACGCACGCAGCGACGCTCGAAGAATTGGCGGCGCTCGCGCACGAAAAGAATTTGCTCTGCGTGGACGACCTCGGCAGTGGCGCGTTGCTCGACACGCGCGCGTACGGACTGGAACACGAGCCAATGCCGCAAGAATCGCTCGCGGCGGGTGCAGACCTGGTTTCGTTCAGCGGCGACAAGTTGCTCGGCGGACCGCAAGCCGGGATCATCGTTGGTAAAAAGAGCGCGATCGACGCGCTGAAAAAATTCCCGCTGACGCGCGCCCTACGCGTGGACAAGGTGACACTTGCCGGTTTGCAAGCCACACTTTTGCATTATCTCAAAGGCGAAGCGATAAAAAAGATTCCGATCTGGATGATGCTCGCGGCGACGCGCGAGCAACTCGATGTGCGCGCGAGCAAATGGGCAGAGCGATTGCGCGCGAAAAATCTCGCCGCGATGGTGATGGACGCCGAGTCCACCATCGGCGGCGGCTCACTTCCCGGCGAAACGTTGCCGACGCGCGCGCTCGCGATCACAGTCGCATCGCCGGACGCGTTCGCCAAACGCCTGCGCGAAAACACGCCGCCGATCATCGCGCGCATCGAAGAAAACCGCGTCGTGTTCGATCCGCGCACGGTGCTGGCGAGGGAGGAAGAAAATCTGATCGAGGGAATAATAAGAGTGGGATAGAATTAGTCATTCGCCGGCTCAAGCTGAACGATCTACAAGTGCTGTAAGCGCATTAACCTCTGCGTTTTCGATTGCCGTAAGCCATTGGCTAATCGTCCGACCAAGATATGTCGTCTCCAACACGCGTGATTTGAATTCTTCAAGACCAGGTAGAACTATTCTATCCATCTTAGCAAAGTTGGTATCGAGACGGTAAGGAAATTGCCCGGTCAGTGTGCGTAAACGCGCTTGATATTTTCTTTCGGTGCGATAAGTCAAGCCGGTCGTGCCCCATGTTTCAACCACTGCACGCGCTTTCTTGAGTTGCGAAGCATTGCCCTGAAATTTCAACCCATTGCAGTTGGTCTGTTGAAGATTCCGCGTTCGTTTGCGCGTGTCTTCCGGTTCCATGACAACATAATGCGGCGGGTTATGATAGTGATTGTCTCGCGCCTGGGCAACCTCAATCGCATCTCCGATCCAAACATCAATGATCTTGGGCTGACCGGCGATGACGTACTCCGGCATCCAACAAAGCATCGCGACTTTGGTTTGGTTAAATTTGAAAGCGGTCTGGCTATCGCGGAAACGCGCCGTGATTTCTGTCGCAAGTGGAAACCATGTTTTGATTTCGATTCCCGGCTGTGGATCATTCATACCTTGCAGGACAGCATCAGGAAAACCAGGGTCTTGACGCACCCAATGGCAGTGGGGGGACCATTCGTGCGAGGTATTGAGGTACGCGACCATCGCGTATTCAAGTAGGTTTCCGATGATCGGAGACAACTTGCTGACAATTTTCGCTAATTCTACTGCGCCCTGAATCTCGGTGGGTCTTTTAATGGTTAGAACATCAACCGTGTGTCCCTTCAAAGCCAGTACTTCTTGTGTCGCGATGTGGAGCGCTTCCCGGTATTCCATCACTCACCCCTTTGCTTCAGTGTCCGTTCTAATGCGGCGATAAATTTCTCGAAAGATACACCAATCGCTCGGCAAAAATCTCTAACCTCAAGAATATCCATCCGCCTTTCACCACGCTCGCATTTGCTAATGAAGGTCTGGGTAACCTCCATTTTCTCTGCAACTTGTTCCTGCGTGAAACCAGATGATTCTCTGGTTTTCCGCAGTTGTTCGAGGAACAATCCATAATTGTCGGTATGAATAGATTTTGTCATTTGACACCTTCTCAGAAGGATGATATAGTCCTTGTTGGAATAGTCCAAAAAAGACTATGAAAAACACAACGATAGATTCAATCCCGATGACTACCATCGGCTCCGTTCATATTGAATTCGCTGATGCTCTGACGCGCTACGAACATTGGCTCGCGCCTACCGTGATCGTCTCGGATGGTCCCTACGGGCTAGGGCTTTTTCCCGGCGATCCACCCACACCAGGCGGCTTGGGTGATTGGTACGCGCCGCACATCGCGGCGTGGGCGCGCTACAGTCTGCCAGAAACAACGCTCTGGTTTTGGTGCAACGAGGTTGGCTGGGCTTTTGTTCATCCGGTGCTCGAAGCCAATGGCTGGCGCTATCGTTCGTTCCACACATGGGATAAAGGCATCGCGCACGTGGCGGGCAATGTGAACAGCAACACGATTCGGCGTTTTCCAGTTGTAACCGAGGCGTGCGTTCAATACGTCAAAGAAGTCGAGCTGCAAACTGGCGACGGTAAAAAATTACCCATCCGCGAATGGTTGCGTTGGGAATGGCAACGGTCAGGTTTGCCGCTCTCGAAAACAAACGAGGCGTGCGGAGTAAAAGATGCGGCGACACGCAAGTATTTCACACGCGATCACTTGTGGTACTTTCCTCCGCCGGAAATGATGGGACGTTTGGCGGAGTATGCAAACAAACACGGCAAGTCAACCAACCATCCTTATTTTTCACTGGATGGTAAAAAACCTGTAACCGCAGAACAATGGACGCGGATGCGCGCCAAGTGGAATCACGAACACGGAGTTACCAACGTGTGGGCAGAGCCGGCGGTGCGCGGAAACGAACGACTAAAAGAAAACGGCAGCAAAAGTTTGCACTCGAACCAAAAACCACTCCGCTTGATCGAGCGCATTATTTTGGCATCGAGCGATCCCGGCGATGTCGTTTGGGAACCGTTTGGCGGATTATGCACAGCAGCAGTCGCGTCCAAGCGAACAGGACGACGATGCTTCAGCGCAGAGATCAATCCCGAGTATTACGAACTGGCAAAGCGGCGACTGGAGCAAAACGATTTCTTTAGCATGGTGCAGGCATAAAACCGAACGGCTCTATAAAGATTCGTCCATGAATCATTTACATATCCGCGACGCGCGTGACGGCGACCAAGATCAAATTCGCGAGGTGACGCTGTCCGCTTACCAAGAGTACGCCGCCGTCATGCCGCCACCAGCATGGCTCGGCTATCGTCAAAACATCCTTGCCACGCTGGCAGACGTGCGACCCGCCGAGCAAATCGTCGCCGAAGTGGATGGCGCGATTATCGGTACCGTTCTGTTGTTTCCGGATGGAACCACAGTGCACGCTCCAGACGGATCAGCATTCACACTCGAATACCCGGAGATACGCTTACTCGCGGTGGCACCTGCCGCGCGTGGTCAAGGCGCGGGAAAAAAACTGGTCGTCGAATGTATTCGTCGCGCGCGTGAGCAGAAGACGGTTGTCCTGACCCTTCACACCAGTGATATGATGCAAACCGCGATGCAGATGTACGAGCGGATCGGGTTCGTACGAATGCCCAAACTCGATTTCAATCCAGCGCCAGGCATTTTGGTCAAGGGCTATCAGCTTGACCTGGCAAGCCATCCCTGAGAAATTCAGCCGACCGTGCTGAAATACAAATCGCGCGAGTACGTCTCCGAGACACCCTCGCGCGATTTTTCTATCGCGAAAAAAGAAGATGCGATAAATTTCTACACCAACCACTCCAAGCCCAATTTGTCGAGCGTCTCTGTTTCTGGCGCGCCGGTTTGCGCGTTCCATCCGGCAAGCGCGTAATACTCGTCGAGCGCGTGATCCATTTCTGCGTGTGACAACGCGACGCCCGCGCTCGGTCCCGTGCCGGCGAGCGGCTTGAAGAATTTTTGCGGCAACACATCCGCGCGCCGATCCACGCCGCGACGCACGTTGCTCACGCGCATCATGTTCAAGCGTCGCGCGCCGACTTGCAACAACTCGTCGAGCGAGAAATCATCCCAGCCCGTCACCGCGCACACGAGCGCAACCGCATCCGCCGGACCGAACAGCGTCCACGCCGCGCTGTAGACGAACGTGCAGAGCGACGCGGAATCGAGAAACGAATAGAACAACTGGGTCGTGTACGCATAGCGTACTTTTTCCGGACCCAGGTACGCCACCTCCATCGGCTGCGTAAAACCAAACAAGCCCAGCCGATCTTTGTGATCGTTCGACGCGATGCTGGGATCATGCTCCGACGATTCGTGATCTGCGCCGTACGGATTGACCGCGTAGATCAAACCGAGCGAGCGTTTGACGTGCGGCATGTGCGCCGGCGCTTCCGCGCCTTTGACCGTGATGAGAAATTCGTGTCCCCGTCCGAGCAAATCCGCCGCGCGGCGACTGCCGTTCGCCAACACATCGCCGATGCCTTCGCGCCGCGTCATCATTTCGAGCAGTTGAATCAACGCGTGAGCATCGCCATAACGCGCGGGAAAACCGATTTCTTTTTCGGTGACGAGTTTGTTCTCGAAACATTCCATCAACCATGCAATCGTCGCGCCCGCGCCAATCGTATCGAGACCGTACTCGTTGCACAGTTGATTGCCGTACGCGATCGCGTCGAGATCGCCGATGCCGCAGTACGAACCCAGCGTCGCCATCGTTTCGTACTCGGGTCCGCCGTGTCGCTTGGCAACGCGATGCCCGTCCCATTCCGTTTCGACCGCGCGCTTGCAACGCACCGCGCACGCGTAACACGAGTCCGTTTGTTTGAGAATCGTCTCGGTCATCGTCGCGCCGTCAATCGCTTCGTTATCTTCGAATTGACCTTCGCCGAAATTGCGCGTCGGCAAACCGCCCACCGAATGTTGCGAACTCAGTCCGCCGGCGGTGCCATCGCGGTGCAACGAGAGCATCGAAGAGTTGTTGGGTATGTTCGTCACACCCCAACGCGCGAGCCGATTGAATTGATCGGGATGCGCGATGTTCACATGCTTGGACGAACCGCGCACGACGACCGCCTTGAGTTTTTTCGCGCCCATCACCGCGCCCATGCCAGTGCGACCATTCGCGCGATTCGCCATATTGATGATGCAAGCAACGCGCGCGAGGTTTTCTCCGGCGGGACCGCACTGCGCGACCTGGATGTGCTTGTCGCCAAGTTCTTCCTTCAGAATATCATCCACTTGCGACGTCGTCTTGCCCCACAGATGCGCGGCAGGACACAATTCCGCGCGACCATCTTTGATCCATAGGTAAACTGGCTCAGGCGATTGACCGGTGACGACGACGCCATCAAACCCGGCGAATTTCATTTCCGCCGGAAAATATCCGCCCGACTGACTATCGCCGATCCCGTCCGTCAACGGCGACCAGGCATTCGCCGTCATGCGGCTCTGCCCGGCAATCGGCGCGCCGGTGAACGGACCGACCATCAGCGTCAACACATTTTCCGGCGCGAACGCGTCCACCGCGTTCGGCGCGTGTTTCAAAATATAGTACAGTCCCATCGCCGAGCCGCCCAGGTATTGACGATAGAAACTTGCCGGCGGCGTTTCAATCGTCAACGCGCCGCGCGTCAAATCCACATGCAAAATGCGACCGGCAAAACCATACGACATGGTGATCTCCCTTCCGCCAAACTACTTGCCAATCTCAAAGTTCGCGAGCTTTTCCAGAATTGTCACCAACGCCGAGTGATCCAACTCGCCGCCGCCATTCGCGATCAAGCCGTTCATCAGTTCGGCGACGTTCGCGGACATCGGCAGAGTCACGCCCAACTCGCGCGCGGTGTTCAAGATGATGTTCATATCTTTGCGATGCAAATTGATCTTGAACCCAGGTTGGAATGTGCGTTGAATCATGCGATTGCCGTGCAATTCAAGGATGCGCGACGAGGCAAATCCGCCCATCAATGCTTCACGCACCTTGGCTGGGTCCACACCCGCTTTTGCCGCGAGGAGCAACGCTTCGCTCACCGCCGCAATCGTCACGCCGACGATGATTTGGTTCGCGGCTTTGGTTACCTGTCCCGCGCCTGCCTCGCCGACAAGCGTAATGTTCTTGCCCATCTTTTCGAAAAGCGGTTTCGCACGCTCGAACGCGGCGGGCGCGCCGCCGACCATGATCGTGAGCGTCGCGTTCTTCGCGCCGACCTCGCCGCCGGACACCGGCGCGTCGAGCGCGTCCGCGCCCTTGGCGCGCACCGCGTCCGTCACTTTGCGCGCGACCGACGGCATGATCGTGCTCATGTCAACCAGCAAACTTCCCGGGCGCATACCGTCGAGCACGCCATCGTTGCCAAACACCACTTGCTCGACCTGGGGCGAATCGGGCAACATCGTGATGACGATGTCGCTTTGCTCCGCGACCAGTTTTGGCGACGCGGCAGTCTTCGCGCCCAGCGCGGACAGTTCATCCATCGCCGGCTTGACCACATCGAGTACGGTCAACGGATAACCCGCGTTCAACAAATGCTGGGACATCGGTTTGCCCATAATGCCCAGCCCGATAAATCCGATGTGTTCCATGATTGCTCCTTGTGAATCAAGAATTTTGACAGGCGACTTACAACGAATAGCCGTACTCGTTCACCCAATTCAACGATTGCTCGGTCGTCCCGTCGGGAATGTACTCGAGACCGACGTAGCCGGTGTAGCCGACCTGATCCATGAAATTGAACAAGTAACGATAGTTGATTTCGCCAGTGCCGGGTTGATGGCGACCTGGGTTGTCCGCAATCTGGACGTGCGCGATACGCGCGAGATTTTTCTGGAACGTGTTGGCAAGTTCGCCTTCGGCGCGTTGCGCGTGATACACGTCGTACTGAATCTTGAGGTTCGGCGATGCGACCGCATCCTGCGCCTCGAACGCCGCGCGCGGACTTGCGAGCATAAAGTTCGGCACGTCGAACGGGTTGAGCATTTCGATGACGAGCAGGATGCCCTGCTCACCGAGGGCGTGCGCGGCGTAACGCAGATTCTCGATCATCACGCGCGTTTGATCCTCGCGCGGAATTTTCTCGTCGCGCTTGCCGACGAGACAGTTGAGTTGCTTGACCTTCAACACGCGCGCCACTTCCAGCGCGCGCGCGACGCTTTGCTGAAATTCGGCGATGCGATCGGGCAACGCGGCGATGCCGCGCTCGCCCGCGCCCCAGTTACCCGCCGGCAAGTTGAACAGCACCTGGGTCAGCGCGTTCTTTTCGAGCGCGCGCGTGAGCGCGGCAAGGTCGTGCTCGTACGGAAACAGGTACTCGATAAAGTGAAAGCCGGACGCTTTCGCGCGCTCAAAGCGTTCCAGAAAGGGACTGTCGGTGTACAACATCGTAAGATTAGCGGCAAACTTGGGCATGTGTTTTCTCCATCATCAACTTGGGATTCTCGCGAGCATTATACAATCTTCGCGCCGATTCGCGCAAAAATCGTCTTGGAAAATTTCTCTCTGCGCCCTCTGCGCTCTCCGCGTCGGCGGTTAATTCATTAATTTCTTCGGTACACTGCTACCGTCTCCAAAAATCGTTCATCGTTCGCGCGCCAACATGTCGAGCACAATCGCCGACCAACTTTGCGGATGCGCGCCGAGACCTTGCCCGGTCAATGGATGATAGTATTCCCAGAAACCCGCGGCATCCACCAACTGCAAACTCTTCTCGGCTAATTGACGCGCCGCATCCACAAAACCATAACGGCGCAACCCAGCATAGATCAACCAATTCACCGACAACCACACATTGCCGCGCCAATACCCTTCGGGCGAAAAACCTTCTGCGTCGAGTGGCGTGGTCGTAACTGGGAACGGCATCCAGAATTTTGGCAACTGCAAACGCGCGACAAGCTGCCGCGCGTCGTCTTGTGTAACGCATCCACCAAACAACGCGACGAATTCCGACGCGCTCTCCACCCAAATCGGCGTTTCATTCGTTCCCTGTAAATCGTGCGGATACGGCGCGAGCATTTTCGCGCGGATCGCGGCTTGAATCGTTTCGGCTTGCGTTTGCCAGCGCGTCGCCTCCGCCGATTTATCCAACTCGCGCGCGATGAACGCGAGCGCTTCGAGGTCTGCCGCGCGAATCGCGTTGAAATCCATCACCTCGATGTGAAAAAGACCGGCGCGCGCCATTTCACGCGCGTCGCCGCCGAACTCGAGGACACGCGCCGCGAGCGCGATGCGCGCCTGGCGTCCAACCTCGTGCGAAAATTTTCCGGCAATGCCCATCGCCGCGTCCCAACGCGGCGACGCGTCCCAGCCCGATTCCCAGGGATGAAGCAACGCGACCAAGCCATCGCCGTCCGGGTCGCGGCGACGATCAAACCACGCGTGGTACGCGACGAGGCGCGGGTAAAGCGTCACGAGCAAGTCGCGATCCTGGGTCGTCTCGTACAGCGCGCGCGCCGCGACGCCAACGAGCGGCGGTTGCGTAATCACACTCCGCTCGGCATTGCCCCACAAAACTTCGCCGCCGCCGCGCCAGTACGTCATGTGCGGGATCATCCCGGCGTCGTCGCCCGTTTCAACTTGATGCGCGACGACCGCGAGCAATTCATCGCGCGCCATCGCCGGATCAATCCAGCGATACGCAATCGCGTGAAAGCACGAATCCCACAGCCATTGCTGTTCGTACGTCGTCGGCGCGGGACGCGTGTAGCGGCGCCCGTCGCTCGTGACGCGGTTCGACGCAAGTAGTTGTCCCACGCGGTTCTGCCAGTCATCCCACGCCATTTGTCCTAGTTCCATCTTGCCCCCGCTTCAAGTATACCTCAGCCGAGTCACACGTCAATCACGGCGACAACTCAGGACAACCTTGCGCCGGCGCGAAGCGTGAACCTTCGCAAGGTTGACCAAACTCTTTTCGTTTTGCGCGATTGTGAGTATAATCTAGCCATGTCAAACATTCAACCCATTCAATCGCTCTCTGAAAAAGTCTCCGCGAATGTCGAGCGCGTCATTCTCGGCAAGCACGCCGAAGTGGAACTCGCGATGGTCGCGCTGTTGTGCTCCGGGCACATACTCATCGAAGACGTGCCGGGCGTCGGCAAGACGATGCTCGCCCGCGCGATCGCGAAATCACTCGGCTGTTCGTTCAAGCGGCTCCAGTTCACGCCGGATATGTTGCCGACCGACGTGACCGGTGTTAGTGTGTTCAATCAAAAAACGCGCGAGTTTGAATTTCGTCCGGGTCCCGTCCACGCGCAGATCGTCCTCACCGACGAGATCAATCGCGCGACGCCGAAAACCCAGAGCGCGTTGCTCGAATGTATGGAAGAGCATCAAGTGACGGTGGACGGCATGACGTACGCGATGCCGCAACCGTTTTTTGTGATGGCAACGCAAAACCCCATCGAGTACGAAGGCACCTTCCCCCTGCCCGAAGCGCAATTAGATCGCTTTATGCTCCGCATCCGGCTCGGCTATCCCGACAGCAAACACGAATTGGCGATGCTCGACGCGCAACGCGTCGCGCATCCCATCGAAGAAACCGCGCAGGTCGCGAGCGCGGATGAGTTGCTCACGGCGCAACGCGCGGTCAAAGACGTGTACGTGGATGCGCTTGTCAAAGAGTACATCCTCGCGCTCGTCGAAGCGACGCGCAAGCATCCGGACATTTATCTCGGCGCGAGTCCGCGCGGTTCGCTTGCGCTCTACAAGACCGCGCAAGCGCGCGCGGCAATCCAGGGTCGCGATTTCATCACGCCCGACGACATCAAGGCGCTGGTCGAACCCGCGCTCGCGCATCGCCTCATCGTCAGCCCCGCGGCGCGTTTGAAGAATGTTGACTCGCGCGGGGTCGTGGACGAGTTGATTCACTCGGTTGCGGTGCCGGGTTCGCGTGCGGCGTAAATCGTAATACGCGCGCAACGGAATGGTTGCCTCGAGTCAATGCGCTCCGCGAACGTTCGCTCCGAGCCGTTTAACGAGCACAAAGGTGATGTCGTCCTCGGGCGGTGTGTCGCCGACGAACGCCCAGAGGGATTGTTCCAGCGCCGCAACAATCTCGCCGGCAGAGCCGTAACGCTGTTCGACGAGGACTTGATGCAAACGTGTCTCACCAAAGTCTTCTTCGGCGGGATTCAACGCGTCGGTCACTCCATCGGTGTAGAACAAGACAAAATCACCTGGGTCAAGCCACACGCTTTCCTGAGCAAAGATCCGCTCGTCAAACACACCAAGCGCCGGACCCGTGCGGACGAATTCGATCAAGCGATCTTCTTGACAGTGATACCACAACGGTAAGTTGTGCCCCGCATTGACATACACCAGCTCCCCCGTCACAGGATTAAGTTGGGCATAGCAGAGCGTAACAAACATTCCATTCGCCGTGTCCACACTCACCAAGCGGTTGGCATGCGTGAGACATTCCGCTGGCGACCGATCATCCGTGATGCTTGCGCGCAGAGTGCTTCGCGTCAGCGCCATAAAGAGCGCCGCGGGCACGCCTTTGTCCGAAACATCGGCAATCAAGAAACGTTGAAACGGCGATGCCCCGGCCGGTTCAGGCAAACGCAGATTCACAAAATCGAAAAAGTCGCCGCTCACTTCGCGCGCGGGGTACCAGCGCGCTTGGAATTCCCAACCGGCGACCTGCGGGATATCGTGGGGCATCAGACTGACTTGTACGCGATGCGCCACTGCCAACTCTTGCTCCATGCGCGCCTTTTCCACGGCGACCTGATAGAGTCGCGCATTCTCGAGCGCGACGGCGGCTTGGTTGGCAAAGAGCAACAACAAACGCGTCTCGGCGTCGGTAAACGCGGGGGCGGTCTTGGGACGATTGACCGACATCACACCGATGATATGTTCGCCCTGCTTGACCGGCACGTGGAGCACGCGCCCGTAGCGACCTAACGGAATGTGGGCGACCCGACCTTCCCAGGAATCATAGTCTTGAATCACGAGCGGCTCACCACTCTGAAATACCCGCCCGGTCGCTCCCTCACCCGGTTTCAAACCCTGGACTGGTTCCACCTCAGGCTGACCGAATGGCGCACACGGGACCAGCGCATTCGTCTGCGCGTTGTAGATGTAGAAATTGCCTGAAGTGCCATGCAACAATTCCGCGGCGCGATGAAGGATGAGATCTAAAAGCTTGGGGGTGTCCAACTGGCTCGCAATGTCTAGACTCGTATCGTACAGCCGCCGCAATTCGGTTGCTGCGCGCGTGGCAGATTCGTACAGTTGCGCATTCTCAATCGCGATGGCGGCATAGCGCGCCATCAGGTCAAGGAAACGGCGTGTATCACTATCAAAGGGATGCGTTTGCCAATAGCCGATGTTGAGCGATCCGAGGATGTGTTCGCCTTTAACCAGTGGCAGACAAGCCAGCGCCCCGGGACGTTGATCGAGTGGGACGTCCTCGTATGCCGGGTGATTCCGTGAATCTTCGATGAACATGGGCGTGCCGCATTGGACAACGGTATAGGTGATCCCGGTTCGACGGGGCTTGAGGAGAATCGGGGTCTGTTCGTTTGCCCAGTGACTCGCGCTCAAGTGAAGTTCGTCCGCCTGGGAATCGTACAGATAAATGTGGGCGTGGGCAGAGTCAGTCAACGATTGCGCCATCCGGGCAACGCGCTGCAACACGTCGCTGAGTTTGAGCGTCGACGTAAGCCCTAGCGCGACGTGTTGCAGCGCCGCGAGTCGCGCATCGCGCAAATGGCGCGCTTGTTCTGAAAAGTCGTGCTCTGCGAACGGCTGCGACGGATTAGTCGGGTTCATACTGCGCCTCCCGTCCGTATGCCTTGCTATGTTGATGATACCACAATTCGCCTGCTCTGTCATTGCGGGGGAAAGCGCGCAGCGCGGTTTCCCAAATGCCGAACGCTCGGCGGAAACCACAGCACCGCGCACTCGCCACATTCCTGCGCAGATACTGACAATGCTCCTGGCATTCTCAATGGTGAATCTTGGAAGACACAACCAGCTGCTCACTGTATGCTCACCGATTGGGTCAACTTACGTGGCATGCAATTCGCGTTCCAGATGATTTTTGAACCTGGGTGTGCGCAGAAAAACAAAAGCCGTTCGGGTGGAAAAAGAACAGTGTAGGTCAGCCCTGACGTGTGATCAATGACCCAGGTGTGAGTATGACGAACTGCAACGTGGTTCTGAATGCAGGACGCGATAAGGCAGGAGTGATTCAATAAAATGAATTGATGCCGATGGGAAAAATACTTTCCATCGGCATCTTTTTCAAAGAGTTTTCAGCAAGTGAATCCTGGGAAAGGATTCTGCTACAAGCTCGATTGGAATCGAGTCAATTCGCATTTGGATTGTACGGCGCGGCAGATTCGCGAATGATCAGCGGACTTTCGAGCAAGGTGCAATTGCGTAAATCTTCGCGTCCCTGGGATGCCTGGTGCGCGATCTCCACCGCGAGTTTGCCGATCCGGTACTTGGGCTGGTCAATCGTCGTGAGCGGCGGCTTGGAATGCGCGGCGACGAAAATATCGTCCACGCCGATTAGCGAAATGTCCTGCGGTACGCGCAAGCCACTCGCGTGAATTGCGTGCAACGCGCCAAAAGCGACCATGTCGTTGAACGCGATCACCGCGGTCGGTCGTTCCGCGCTCGGCAACCCCAGCAAGTTGTTCATCGCGTGAAAACCGCCATCGGCTTGCGAGCCAGGCGAAACGACCGAACACCATTCCGGTCGAAACGTCAACCCCGCCTCCGCCATCGCGCGTTCGATTCCCCGCCGGCGCGATTGTGATATCTCCCCCCAACTACTCGGTCCGGCAATGTGCCCGATGCGCGTGTGATTCAGACTGATGAGATACTGGGTCGCGCGGCACATTGCATTTTCCATATCAATCCCAATCGAATACACGTCGGGCTTGTCCACGAAATGATTGATGAGGACGAGCGGAATCTTGGCTTGGTCGCGCCAGGTGAACAATTCGGGAAACGGTTGCCCGCCCATCACGATGACGCCATTGAGCGCGCGCTTTTCGAGGCGATGCAAGATTTGTTGTTGATTCTGTGGGCTGTCGGTGAGGTTGAACAGAATCAAGCCGATGCCATAACTCGCGGCTTCTTCCTGGATGCCGGCAATGACTTCGGGAAAGTACGGGTTGGCGAGATTGCCCGCGAGCACGGCAAGCGTCGCTTCGGAAACCGGGATCGTGGTCGAGCGCGGCGCGTAACCGATCGAAGCGACCGCACCCTGGATTCGTTTACGCAGTTCGTGACTGACTGGACCGGTATTGTGAATCACGCGCGACGCGGTCGCGGTCGAGACCCGCGCGTGCTTGGCAACGTCGGCGAGCGTAGGACGCGTAGCACGTTTTCTCATGGCAATCACCCCCTGAAAACAAAATGTAAGAAAAGTAAATCGTACATATTATCCACTTTTTTCGACTAAAGTCAAGTGGTTTGATATTGACAGAATCCCTAAATGTGATATAATTACACTAAATTAAATGTAAATAATTGTAATATTTACATTTTGACATGTCAATTTGTTTCTATGTTGCATTTTCTTACACCATCCGTGGAAGGAGGTCGGTTCTATCTCGAATCTCGCATTTACCACATCGCGAATCCCAGATTGTCTGCCCGATTTTCAAGAGGAGGAAAAGTGAACGCTCGATTGACGCGTAAATCATTATTGCTGTTGGCACTCGTTGCAGTGTTGGCAGTCATCGTCGCGTGCGCGCCCGCACCCGCACCCACTGCCGCGCCGACCACTGCTCCGGCGAAACCAACCGATGTGTCGGCGGCAAAACCAACCGACGCGCCCAAGCCGACTGCCGCGCCAGCCGCGACCGCCGCGCCAAAACCAACGGACGCGCCTAAACCGACGACTGCGCCAACGGCGCCGGTCATCGTCGGACTTTCCGGCGAACCGCCGAATCTCGATCCGCACATCAACGCCGGCACTTCGGCGCGCGCGGTGCGTCTTTTGATCTATCGCGGCTTGTACAACTACGACAAGAACGGCAAGCCCGCGCCGGAACTCGCTGAATCGTACACCGTCTCCGATGACAAACTGACCTACACGTTCAAACTGCGCGACGCGAAATTCCACAACGGCGATACGGTCACCGCCGACGATGTAAAATTTTCGCTCGAACGCATTCTCGAACCCAAGACCGGCGCGACCTTCGCTAAACCGATGTCGGTCATTCAAAGCGTCACCGCCGTTGACGCCAAGACGGTTCAAATCAAATTGAAATATCCGATGGCGCCTTTGCTCGATTACCTCAGTCTCGCCGAATCGTCCATCGTCTCCAAGAAATGGTCGGATGACAAGCAGGGCAAGTTGAGCGAAAATCCGATGGGCGCGGGTCCGTACGTGTTCAAGGAATACTTGAAGGGTCAGCGCATCGTCGTCGAAAAGTTTGCCGGCTTTTACAAGAAGGAGATGCCCAAGAGCGACCGCATCGTTTTCCAATTTTACGCCGACGGCAACACACGCGTGAACGCGCTGCGTAGCGGCGATGTTGATCTCATCGAGTACGTGCCCTGGCAAAGTGTGCCGTCCATCAAAGCCGACACGAATCTCAAAATCCTGGGCGGCACCGGTCCATTCATGGGGTTGATTTTCAACACCACGTTCAAGCCGTTCTCGGATCCGCGCGTGCGCCAAGCCGTCGCTTACGCGATTGATCGCGCGGCGATCATCAACACCGCGTTCTCCGGACAAGGCGTGCCGATCTTTGGCATGGCGGTTCCGACCAGCTCAATTGCGTACGACGCCAAATTCGACAATTACTTCAAGTACGATCCCGCGCAAGCCAAGAAATTGCTCACCGATGCCGGTTATCCAAACGGGTTCAAAGCCAAATTGCTCGCGACCTCGCAGTACGATTTCCACCAAAATACCGCGGTCGCTACCAAAGCCGAACTCGCAAAAATTGGCATTGACCTCGAACTCGATTTGCCGGACTGGGCGACACGTCTGCAAAAGAATTTGAAAGGCGAGTACGATCTGCTCGTCGTCGGCACCGCAGGTGACATTGCCGATCCCGATTACCTCAGCGATTACTACGAGTCCGGCGACATCCGCTTGAACAACGCGCCCGGCTGGAGCGATCCCAAGGTGGACGAATTGCTGAAGAAGGGTCGCGAGACGATTGACCCGGCGCAACGGAAAGCCATCTACACCGAACTCGAACAACGTGTGCTCGACGCCTCGCCGCTCGTGTTCTTGATGTGGCGCGATCAAAGTTACGCGGCAAAGAAATCGCTCGACGGTTTCACCCCACTCCCTGGTTTTCTCAGCTTCCAATCCGGCATTGTGCTGGAAGAGGCGACGATCAAAAAGTAAAATCACAACGAGACCTTCCAGGATTCAAAAACCTGGAAGGTCTTTTGGAGAATCACACATGAGTACACACGCACCGGTCGCCGCGCGACCAGCGAATTACATGGAAGGGACGACCGTTCGTGATGGACTGCGCGATATTGTGGATCGCGAGACGCCGCGCGTTGAAAAACTCGTCGCCGATTGGCTCGCGCGCGGACTAGAACAACTCTACCTGGTTGGCTGTGGCGGATCGTTCGCCACGCACGAACCACCCAAGTGGCTGGCTGACAAGTACTCGACCTTACCCGTTGATCGTTATTCCGCGTGGGAGTTTGTGCGTCGCGCGCCTGCGCGCCTGGGCGCGCGTTCCGCCGTCGTCCTGGGTTCACACTCGGGCACAACCGAAGAAGTCTTGGAGGCATTGCGGCTCGCCAAATCGCGTGGCGCGACCACCGTTTCGTTTTCGCAAGCGGGCACGCCGCTCACACGCGCTGCCGATTTCGCGCTGACTTACAACTCGCCCGCCGCGAATCTTTCCAAATTACTGCTGGGCTATTTGATTATCACCGAGTTGCTCGTTCAGCGTGACCATCAATCTGTTGGCGCAGAACTCAAGAACGCGCTCAGAACTTTGCCCGAGGTGATGCACACGGCGATTCAAAGAACTGAAGCACACAGCCGCACGCTGGCGACCCAGTACCGTGACGCGAAAAACTTTTACGTGATCGGCACCGGCTTGCTGGCTGGACTCGCATATCAATTCGCAATTTGCAATATTCTTGAAATGCAATGGACACACGCGACCTCGTTGAACGCCGCCGAGTTCCGGCACGGTCCGCTCGAAATCGTGCAACCTGGCTTGCCGATGATCTTTTTGCTCGGCGCGGACGAAACGCGCGCCGAAACCGAACGTGCAATGGAATTTTCGCGGCGACACGGGGCAAGCATTATCGCATTCGATTTGAAAGAAATCCCCGGTATTCATCCTTTGCTCGCGCCGTTCGGCGTACATCTACCGTTGCAATGGTTCAACTGGTACCTGGGTGTCGAGCGCAATCATCCGGTTTCGACACGTCGCTATATGGGCAAGGTGCCGTACTAGTCAGGAAGGAAACAGGGAATAGAATGGAAATGAGGGAAATGAAGAAAATAAAGGAAAACTCTGTGCCCTCTGTGTCCCCTGCGGCGGAAAATTTCTATCATGCGAATTGCTACGATTGGCGACAACTGCGTTGATGTGTACACCAATTTCCAGCAAGGATTTCCCGGCGGCGGCGCGGTGAACTTTGCCGTGCACGCACGTCGCGCCGGCGCGCAAACTGCGTACGTCGGCGTCATCGGCAATGACGGGTATGGCGATTGGATGGCGGACGCGATGAACGCGGAAGGCGTCGAAACAAAATTCATGATGCGCGTCCCAGGTCCAACCGCGCTCGCCTTCGTGCGCCTCATCAACGCTGATCGCACTTTCATCGGCAGTGATCGCGGCGTGCGCGATCAGTTGCGCGTGACGCCGGAGATGGATGCGTACCTTGGCAAGTTCGATCTGATTCACACAACGCTCGATGGGCGCGTGGACGCGCACATTCCGGCGTGGCATCGTGCCGGACGAAAAATTTCGTATGATTTCAGTCATCGCGCCAAGCCGGAACAAATCGCCTTGCTACCGTACATCACCGTCGCGTTCTTTTCCGGGCAACACATTGAACCGGCGAACGCACGCGAAAGAGTCGTCGCGTATCAACACCAAGGCGCGCGCGTCGTCGTGATGACGTTTGGCGAACGCGGGAGCATTGCATTCGATGGCGCACGCGAATATCGCCAGCCCGCACTGCCGGCAACGGTCGTGGACACGCTCGGCGCGGGTGACGCATTTCAAGCCGGTTTCATCGTCGAGTACTTGAAATCCGGCGACATTCAAGCCGCGCTCGCGGCGGGCGCGCAGCGCGGCGCGCAAGTGTGCACGCATTACGGCGGATTCGGTCACGGGCACGCGATGGATATGACCGACCCGCGCGTGCAAATATTTTCCACGAAAGACACGAAGGAGCACTAAATTTTTTCTTCGTGTTTCTCACTTGTCCTGGCGGTTACGCAAGTGCCAGGGTCGTGTCCTTCGTGGGCAAAGATTGGAGAACGGAAATTATGCGTTATATGATTGGCGTTGATGTTGGCGGCACGTTCACCGACCTCACGCTCGTGGATGTCGCGGCACAACGCGTCGCGATTCACAAAGTGCTTTCCACGCCGGCGGATCCGTCGCGCGCGATCATGACCGGCGTCACCGAATTGCTCGCGCGTGAACAAGTGGATTTTAACCTCGTGGATTATTTCGGACACGGCACGACCGTTGCGACGAACGCGCTCATCGAGAAGAAAGGTTCGAAAACCGGATTGCTCGTCACAGCTGGGTTCAAAGATTTGTTGGAAATTGGACGGCAAACGCGTCCCGCGCTGTACGATCTTCAAAAAGAAAAACCCGCGCCGCTCGTCCCAGGTCATCTTCGCAAAGAAATTCCCGAACGCGTGTATCACAACGGCGACGTGCGTATGCCGATTGATGTGAACGCATTGAAACAATCCGTCGCCGAGTTGCGTTCCGCTGGCGTCGAATCCATCGCGATCTGTTTCTTGTTCTCGTTCGTCAATCCCGATCACGAAAAGACCGCGCTGTCCGTCGTGCGCGATTTGTTTCCGGATGCGTACGTCACCGCGTCGTATCAAGTCGTTCCCGAATTTCGCGAATTCGCGCGCTTGAGTACGACCGTACTCAATGCGTACCTGGGTCCAGTGATGCGCCGCTACCTGACCAATTTGCAAACATCGGTGCGCCAGGTTGGCATTCGTCAAGACCCGTACATCACGCAATCGAACGGCGGCATCTTGTCGTTGCAGGAGAGCATCGCCTCGCCGGTGCGAACTGCCGTGTCGGGTCCGAGTGCGGGCGTGATGGCGGCGACGCACGTCGGTCACCTGGTTGGGCTTGACAATTTGATCACGCTCGACATGGGCGGCACGAGCGCGGACATTAGTTTGATTCATCGCGGGCAACCTTTGCTCTCGATGGAACGCACGGTCGAAGGGTTGCCCGTCCGCATTCCGATGCTCGACATCGTGACGATTGGCGCGGGCGGCGGTTCGATTGCGTGGCTCGATGCCGGCGGCGCGCTCAAGGTCGGTCCGCAGAGCGCAGGTGCGAACCCAGGTCCGGCGTGTTACGGTTTCGGCGGCACGCTCCCGACCGTGACCGATGCGAATGTCGTGCTGGGACGAATGAATCCGCAACGCATCCTGGGTGGACGCATGGCGCTCAAAACTGAAAATGCAGAGAGCGCGATTCTTACCCACATCGCACAACCGACGCGACTGTCGGTGCTTGACGCGGCGAGTGGGATGATTGATGTGGTGAACGCGAACATGGTGCGCGCGATGCGCCTGGTCTCCGTCGAGCGCGGCTACGACCCGCGCGAGTTTACGATGGTCGCGTTCGGTGGCGCGGGTCCGGTGCATGCAATTGCGCTCGCGCAGGAACTGGGTATTCCGCGCGTGCTCGTGCCGCCAGCGCCGGGGACACTTTGCTCGCTCGGCTTGCTCGTCACCGACATTCGCGTGGATTTCGTCCGCAGTCTCCCACTCAAACCGAATCCCGAATCGTTGCCCAAGATTGTTCGCATCTTCGACGAACTCGTCGCCGATGGTCGCCGCGCGCTCGACAAGGAAAATGTTCCCGAAGCAAAACGCCGTTTGACGCGTTGGATCGAAGCGCGTTATCAGCGTCAGAATTTCGAACTGCCGATTCCGGTTCAAGACCAGGATTTGACGCAAGCCGGGATTGCTGGACTCGCGGAGAAATTTCACGCAGAGCACAAACGTTTGTACGGTTACGCCCGTCCGCAAGCGCCGGTCGAATTTGTGAATTTTCGGTTGACTGCGGTGGGCGAATTGCCCAAAGCGCCGATCCCAGTTTGTCCACCGCGCAACGGCAATCAGCCGACACCATTCGGACAGCGCGAGGTCTTTTTCGAAGAAGCCGGTGGTTATGCGCCAACGCCATTGTATCAGCGCGATGATTTGCGCGCAGGCGATTGCCTTAGCGGTCCTGCGATCATCGAGCAGATGGACGCGACGACGGTGCTGCCGCCGCAAATGCCGTTGCGCGTGGATGAATACGGCAACTTGATGATTGATGTGAAATGAAAACATCAACCGCGAAGACGCAAAGAACGCCAAGAGAAAAAATAAAAACACTTTGCGTTCTTTGCGCCTTCGCGGTTCAAAGAATTTTTGGAGTGAAGAATGACCTCTTTGAGTAATTCGCCGATGGATCCCGTAACGCTCGAAGTATTGAGCAATCGTTTGCTCGCGGTCAGCGAAGAAATCACCGCCGCGTTGATTCGCACGTCGTACTCGACGAACATCAAGGAACGCCGCGATTGTTCGACTGCCGTGTTCGACGCGTCCGGACAAATGATCGCGCAAGCCGAAAGTTTGCCGATGCACCTGGGTTCGCTCCTGGGTGTTGTCGAAGCGGTCTTGAAAAAATATTCCGCCGACCAACTGCGCCCCGGCGATATGTTTGTGACGAACGATCCGTACTCGGGCGGCGGCACGCACTTGCCCGACATTACGATGGTCGCGCCGGTGTTTGTCGAGAATAAATTGATCGGCTTTGTCGCGAACATCGCGCACCACGCTGACCTGGGTGGCAAAGTACCGGGTAGCACGTCGGGCGATGCGACGAGTATTTTCCAAGAAGGTTTGCGCATTCCGCTCGTACCGATTTGCCGCAACGATCAAGTGCTTCACGAGACCATCGAATTTGTGATGCTCAACAGTCGCACGCCGGCGGAACGCGAAGGCGACCTGGGCGCGCAAATCGCCGCGAATCGCGTGGGCATTCGTCGCCTCTCCGAAGTCGTCGCGCATTACGACGTCGAACGCTACAATCAAGCCGTCGCCGCGTTGCTCCATCACGCCGAAGCGATGATGCGCGCGAGCATCCAGACACTGCCGTCCGGCACATACTCGTTCACCGATTACATGGACGACGACGGCATCAACCTGGGTGTGCCCGTGCCAATTTCGCTCAAGGTCACGATTGACGGCGATCATGCGGAAGTGGATTTCACCGGGTCGAGCGCGCAGGTCGCGGGACCGATCAACGTGACGCTCAACGGAACCTGGGCAACGGTGTTTTATTGCTTCAAAGCACTCGTTGGTCCGACGATTCCATCGAATCACGGCATCTATCGTCCGTTGCGTTTGATCGCGCCGGAAGGAAGCATCGTCAATTGCCGCGCGCCCGCGCCAGTCGGCGAACGCATTGATACGTGCCAGCGCATCGCGGACACATTTTTTGGCGCGATGTCCAAAGCCGCGCCCGACCGCGTGATCGCGGCGAGCAACAGCAGTGTAACAACCGCGACCTTTTCCGGGATTCATCCGGAAACCGGACTGTTCTACGTTTATCTCGAAACGATTGCGGGCGGTCAAGGCGCGCATTCCGCCGGTGATGGCTTGAGCGGCGTGCAAGTTCACATGACGAACACGTCGAACCTGCCAATTGAGGCGCTCGAACGCGAGTATCCGTTGCTCGTCGAGCGGTACGCGTTGCGCACCGATTCTGGCGGCGCGGGAAAATATCGCGGCGGGCTGGGCATTCAGCGCGACATTCGCGCGCTGCACGATGGCGTCACGTTTTCCGGTTTGGCGGATCGGCAACGCATGGCGCCCTGGGGTCTTGATGGCGCGGGCGAAGGCGCGGTCGGGGAATTTTTGCTGCAACGCACCGATGGCTCGGAAGCAAAACTGAGTTCCAAGGTTTCGGATGTCGCGCTCAAAGGCGAAGACCTGATTAGCGTTCGCACACCGGCGGCGGGTGGCTATGGCGCGGCAAAGTTGCGTGATCCGCACGCTGTATTGCATGATATAATCGAAGGCAAGATCACCGCGCGCGCCGCACTCGAACTGTACGGCGTCGTGTTGAAAGACAACGGCACCGCGATTGACGAAGACAAAACGCGGCAAGCGCGCGTCGCGAGAGTCTGATTGCCTCACCCCCCTCCCCGCCTTCGGCACCCCTCCCCCCTCTCCTCTCGCCACGTCCTTAAGGGCGTGGCTAGAGGAGAGGGGGGAGGGGACGGGGGTAGGGTGTGAGGTCGGAGTCACCTCCTTGAGCCGATTTCTGATCCGTCGCGTACTCATCTCTCTGCTGTTGGTCTTGCTCGTCGAGACCATTGTCTTTAGTTTGGTGCATCTCCTCCCCGGCGATCCGGTCATGATCATCCTGGGTTCGGAACGCACGCCCGATCCTAAAGTTGTGGAAGCGGTGCGCGTGAAACTGGGTTTAGATCAACCCCTGCCGGTGCAGTACGTGCGCTGGCTCGGTGGACTGATTCAACGCGACCTGGGTTTGTCGCTCGTGGACGGCTCGCCGGTGTGGGACACGATTGCGGAACGCCTGCCGCGCACACTAGAACTCGTAACCGTCGCGATGATCCTGGCAACCTTGATCGGCATACCCCTGGGAATTTTCGCGGCGTTACGTTGGAATCGTCCCACCGATCGCGTGCTTTCGATCCTCGGCGCGCTTGGCATTTCCTCGCCGGTCTATGTTGTTGGCACGTTGCTCGTGCTTTTATTCGGCGTCACCTGGCGTTGGTTGCCGATTGCCGGCTACGCGCCGATCACCGATAGTTGGACCGAACATCTGCGCCGTTTGACCTTGCCCGCGATCACGCTCGCGCTTGGACCGATGGCGATCATCACGCGCATGACGCGTTCGAGTATGCTCGAAGTCTTTCAGCAGGATTACGTTCGCACCGCGCGCGCCAAAGGTCTGCACGAGCGCGTCGTCGTGACGCGGCACATGTTGAGCAACGCACTCATTCCAATCGTGACGGTCATCGGTTTGCAAATGGGCACACTCATCGGCGGCTCGGTGCTGGTCGAGTACATTTTCAATTGGCCCGGACTTTCGACGTTGCTCGTCACCGCGTTGGGTCGGCGCGATTATCCCATCGTGCAAGGCGTGATTCTGACCTCGGCAAGTTTGTTTATCATCTTCAACATGATCGTGGATATGCTGTACGGCGTGCTCGATCCGCGCGTGCGTTACTCGTAGGTGCAGTCGCAATGCGGCGAAAAATTCAACGCTACTTTTGGTTGCTCGTCAGCGGCGCGATCATTCTCGCGATTGTGCTCGTCGCGATTTTCGCGCCCGTGCTCGCGCGCTACGATCCGCTCAAGATTGATCCGCTTCGCGTTTTACAATCACCTTCTCCACAAAATCCGCTCGGCACGGATGAGTTCGGGCGCGATGTGCTCAGTCGTTTGATTTACGGCGCGCAACCGTCGCTCATCGTCGCGGTCGGTGCGACGACGTTGGCAATGGTGATCGGCGTGTTCCTGGGCGTCATCGCCGGATTCTTTCGCGGATGGATCGAACAGATTTTGATGCGGCTCGTGGACGCGCTCCTTTGCTTTCCACCGATTCTGCTCGCGATGGTCGTCGTCGGCTTGCTGGGACCCGGTGTCACCAACCTGGTTATTGTGATCGGCATTCTGTACTCGACGACGTTCGCGCGGCTTGCTTACGCTTCGACGATGCAAGTGAAGGCGATGGAGTACGTCACCGTCGCGATGGCAGTCGGCGTGGACAATCGCGGCTTGATCTGGCGACACATCTTGCCGAACATTCTCTCGCCGCTGATCGTGCAAGCCAGTCTCACTGCCGCCGCGACGATCCTGCTCGAATCAGGTCTGAGTTTCCTGGGTCTGGGCGTCGTCCCGCCGACGCCGTCCTGGGGGTTGATCATCGGAGCGGCGCGCAATTACATGTACCAATCGCCGCTGTATGTGTTGTGGCCCTCGCTCTTGATCGCCGGTATCGTGCTTGCGATCAACACCTTTGGTGATACGCTCCGCGATTTTCTCGATCCGCGCTTGCGGAAATGGATTTGAGTAATGTGGCATTCGCCCGACCATGCAATGAGGGCGGCTTGTCCCGACCACACCCCGAGGGTGTCTGTCAAAATTTTGGAACACTCAACCTTGCGAAGGTTTTGACGGCAAAACAAATAGGATTGCCGTTCAACCTTCGCAAGATTTTTTCACCACCCAAAAATTTGACGCACACCCACACCCCGAATGACCTTTGCCTAAATTTGGGTGAACGCTTATAATCCATTGGTAAGAACAATACCTTCGCCGATGTATTCCTTCATCCGCGAATCTCGCGCATCTTCGCTAATTGTGTTTTTTATTCGACAGTGTAGCAAGGCGACCGACAGGGGCGATTGAAATCGCCTTTGGTGGGCGTTCCGCCGGGCGTCCACCTACGTGGACGCGAAATTCGCCCGCGTAGGCGGGCGACCAGCCAACGGCTCACGCGGGGCAATTTCAATTGCCATTTTACCGGCGGGCATGCTACAGTCTCGAAAATTCGCGTGATTCGCGTTATTCGCGGATCAATTTATGATTTTGGCGAAGGTGTTGAAGAACGTTCGGGGTTGTGGTCTTCCGAATCGGAACGGGACTGTGAGCATGAAATTGCATCAATCAATCTTGACGCGCGTGGAGGAACGGATAGGTATCTTCTGGCAATGGATTGGCGCGACGCCGGTTGCTCTCAAAGTAATCGGGCTGATTGTGTTGCCGCTTTTGGTTGGCGGCATTGGTGGAGCATTGTTCATCCGCGAGCGTCTCGGCGTACTGCTCCAGATACACGGCGCGCAGTCCATTCAAGCTCAAATCTTTATTGCTTTAACTGAGCAAGCCGCGACCGTTTTTGTCGGCGTCGCTTTACTGGGCTTGGGGCTGGCGGTCATTTTTACGCGAATCCTCGTTCATCCACTCCAAAATATTGTGCGCGCGATGGGACGCGTCAAAGCCGGCGACCTCACCGTCCAAATTCCGATTTGGGCGCGCGATGAAATCGGCGAGGTGCAATCTGAATTCAACACGATGGTGAATAGTCTGCGCGAAACGAACCTGGCTTTGCTGCGCCAACAACGCGAAATGGCGGAGTTGAATCAGGAGAACCTGCGCTTGCTCGCGGACGTGCAAGCCAAGCGCGAACGCCTTGAACACCTCTTGCACCATGCCCTCTCCGCGCAGGAAGCGGAACGCAAACGCCTCGCGCGCGAATTGCATGATGAGACCGGGCAATCGCTCACCTCGATCTTGCTGCGCTTGAAAGCATTGCAAACCGAAACCGACCTCGAATTGATTCACGATCGAATCAATGGTCTGCGCTATCTCACCGGCGAAACGCTCGAAGAGGTACGGCGACTTGCCATGGATTTGCGTCCAACCGCGCTCGACGACCTGGGCTTGGTGCCGGCGATTCGCGGGTACGTTCAAGAATGGTGCAAACGAAGCGGCATCGAGATCGTTTTCACTCCTAGCCCTACCATAGACCGCTTGCCAACCGACCACGAAATTATTTTGTATCGCGCGGTGCAGGAAGGACTGACGAATATCGTGCGCCACGCGCAGGCGCATCATGCGAGTGTCACCTTGGAACAAGGCGCGCGCGCCGTTTGGCTCACGATTGAAGACGATGGCAAAGGGATGAATCCTGGAATTGACCATCGAAACGGTATGGGCTTGGAAGGCATGCGCGAACGCGTGGCGCTTGTGGGCGGACGCTTGCAAGTAGATTCCGCACCCGATGCCGGGACCCGCATCTTGATCGAGTTGCCGTTGGGAGAATCGAAATGACCGCGCCGATTCGCGTTTTGCTTGTGGATGATCACGCGGTCGTGCGCACCGGTGTGCGGCTGTTGCTCGAAAAACAATCCGACATGGTAGTTGTAGGTGAAGCGGCAGATGGCGCGCGCGCCGTTCGACAAACACTCGATCTGCAACCGGATGTGGTCGTGATGGATATTACTCTGCCGGATTTCGACGGCGTCGAAGCGACGCGACGCATTCACGCAACTTTACCCAATGCGCACGTGCTCGCGCTGACGATGCACGACGAGGATGCGTACCTCGTGCCATTTCTACAAGCCGGCGGCGCCGGGTATGTTCGCAAATCGGCGGCTGACCGCGATGTCGTCGCGGCGATTCGCGCGGTCGCACGCGGCGAATCGTTTCTACAACCCGAAGGTGTTGCCGCGATGGTGCGCGACCATCAATCGCCCAAGCCCGATCGCGATCCACTTTCAGAACGCGAACGCCAAGTTCTTGTGTTGACGGCAAAGGGGTACACGAGCCGCGAAATCGGCGATCAACTCGCGCTGTCGCCGCGGACCGTCGAGACATATCGCGAACGCATCATGCAAAAATTGGGCTTGGCGCATCGTTCCGAATTGGTCGAGTATGCGTTGCACCACAAATTGCTCGACTGAGCGCTGTCCGTACAAACTACCACAAATTCTATCGGGCGACTCCTGACTGACAGGAGTCGCTCGTTGTTTTAGAATGAGCGTGCGCGTTTGGTATGTTTGGGAGTCATCATGAATTCAAAAACACCTATTCGAATTTTGCTCGGCGTTCCCCACGTTTGGTTGCGCGAAACCATTTCGCAAACGCTTGCCGCGAATGCCGAAATCCTGGTCGCCCAAAATCGCCAAGACCTCATGCTGCAGGCGCAGATGAAACCCGATGTGGTGGTGGCGGAACCGTTCGCGTTTGGCGAACCTGGGTTGGATTTGCTCCGACAATTGAAATCGAGCGCGCCATCCGTGCCGTTGATTGTCTTGTTACCTTTTGACACGCGCGATTATCGCGATGCCGCCATTCGCACCGGCGCGAACGGCGTGGTGAACATTGAAGATTTGACCACGGAGCTAGCGCCCGCCGTGGCGGAGGTGCTCAAACGCGCCCTGTTGGCGAACGGCATCGCGAACAAGATCGCGCAGATCGCGCAGGACGGCGCGCCGCTGGGCGAATCGGCGTACACGCGCGATGGCGCGGAACTCAGTCTCGCGCAACTCAGCGATCAAATCGTCGAACAACTCGCGCCGACGATTCCAACGATGGCGTCCCAGGATTCTGCCGATCAACCGGACGCGGCTGAAAAGCAAACATTTTTGCGCGGGCTAACCCTCACATCGAAAACCGTGTCTACCATCGCGCCGACGCGCACGACGCGAACCGCGTGCAATCTCAACTGCGGCTCGCATTTTTGCGGATTGAACGTGACCGTGCGCGATAACCACGTGGTCAAAATCGAACCCGCCGATTTTCCGGACGAACGCTATCGCCGTATTTGTCTCAAGGGCATCAGTTACACGCAAATGCTCGCGCATCCGCAGCGCTTGTTGCATCCGCTTAAACGCGCCGGCGCGCGCGGCAGCGGCAAATGGCAACGCCTCTCCTGGGATCAAGCGATAGATGAAATTACCACGCAGATGCGCACGATTGCAACCCAGTACGGCGATTCGAGTTTGATGTTCTTTCCATACTCCGGTCAACTAGGCACACTGAACAGCATGAACGGTGTTTACTCACGCTTGGCGAGCGCGCTCGGCGCGTCAGCGGTCAGTCCGGCGATGTACGGCGTGGATAGCGCGGTGCCCAGCGGCATCGAAGACGCGCTGGGTAGCGGCGCGGGTTACACGGCGAATGATTTCACCGACCTCCCGAATTCGAAATTGATTTTGATTTGGGGCGGCGACCCAGCCCAGAGCCGGATGAACTGGTGGAATTCTTTCCTCGATGCCAAACGCGCGGGCGCGCGTCTTGTGACGATTGATCCCCGCTTCAGTATCACCGCGAGCAAATCGGACGCGTGGCTACCGATCAGACCGGGCACTGATTTGTATCTCGCGCTCGCATTGGCGCGACTCATCATCGAACAAAATTGGATGAACCAAGATTTTGTTTTGCGACACACCGTCGCGCCTCTGCTTGTGCGCGAGGACAATGGGCGTTTTCTGCGCGCGTCCGATTTGCAATCCGACGACGAATCCTATCTCGTGTGGGATGCGCAACAAGGTCGCGTCGTTGCGCCTCACCAAGCCAGCGCGCCCGCGCTGGCTGGTCGGTACGACATCGCCGGCATCGCGTGCCGCACAGCGTTCGACCGATTACGCGAAATGCTCCAGCCGTACACGCCGGCATTTGTCGCCGAGAAAACCGGCATCGCGCCCGATCACATTTTCGCACTTGCGCGCGATTTTGCGACGACGCGACCGGCGCGCATTTTTACGCTGTACGGGATTGACCGCTGGCATCACGGCGCGACGTTCGGTCGCTTGATGGCGACGCTCGCCGCGTTGACCGGCAACCTGGGAATTCCCGGCGGCGGTGCGGGCGTGGATGGATTTACGGACGGCGTGATGTTCAATCACAATTTCAACTCTCCCGACGGCAAAACACATCATCCGATCAATCCAGTGATGCTCTCCGAACAAATCATAAGCGGGCGACCCTATCCGATCAAAGCGGTCTGGGTTGCGTTCGGCAACTGGCTCAATCAATGGCCCAATCACGCGCACTTGCTCAATGAAGTTTTGCCGCGCTTGGATTTGATCGTGACCGCCGATCATTTTATGACCGAGACCGCGCGTTGGTCGGACTATGTGTTACCGGCGGCGATGTTTTTCGAACGCGAGGATATGGTCAAGGGACCGACGCCGTACATTCAATATCAACCCGCCATTGTGCCGCCGCCCGGCGAGTGTCGTTCCGATTTTGACATCGCCGCGCTGGTCGCGCAAAAACTGGGTTGCGGCGATTATTTTACGCGCGCGCCGCGTGAATACCTCGCAGAAATTCTCGCCGCGTCCGATGAAACGACGAACACACTTTCGTTCGATGAGTTGTGTGCGCGCGGCGTATTGCGTCGGAATGTGCCGGCGGAACCCCAGGTCGCGCATCGCGACTGGAAATTCAACACGCCGACCGGGCGCGTCGAGTTCTACGTCGAACGCTTGTTGCCATTCAACACGGCGTTGCCGAATTACGAGCCGCCCGGCGAAGCTGATCCCGAAGGCGAACAAATTCTCCGCTATCCGTTGGTTTGCATCACCGAACACAGCCGCTATCGCGTTCACTCGACCTTTAGCGACGCGCCGTGGTTGCGCGAACTCGATCGCGAACCCCGCGCGGCGATGCATCCCTCGGTCGCCGCCGCGCGGCAAATCCAGGATGGTGATTGGGTGCGCTTGTTCAACGAACGCGGGTTCGTCGTTCTGCGCGCGCGGCTCAATCAAACTGTTCCGCCGGGCACGGTCTATCTGACCCAGGGTTGGCAGTCCAAGGATTTCAAGGCGGGACACCCGCAATCGCTGACGTACAGCGGCGGCAATGCGACGAACGCGTTCGGGGTGAGCACGTCGTTGTCCGATGTATTGGTCGAGGTCGTGCGCGCAGAGGTGAACGCGAATGATTAGATACGTGATGCTGATTGACCTTCGACTGTGCACGGGTTGTAACACGTGTTCGGTCGCGTGCAAGCAGGAAAATAATTTGCCCGAAGGTGTGTGGTGGACGCGCGTCGTCACCATTGGCGGGAACGGCGACGATCTGCCCGCCGGCAATTATCCGGATTTGCGTCTCGAATATCTGCCGCTCGCGTGCCAACATTGCGCGCAAGGTCCGTGCGTGGACGTGTGTCCTTCCACGGCGACGAGTCGTCGTGAGCAAGATGGCGTGGTCGTGCAAGACCCTGGGCTGTGCATCGGCTGTCGCTCGTGCATGATGGTGTGTCCGTTCACGAGCGTGCGCGTGTTCGCCGATGAACAACCGCGTTACGCCCTGCCGTTTCCGACCGGCGACAATCCGCTCGTGCATCGCGCGCACACTGTCGAAAAATGTACGTTCTGCGCGCATCGGCTTGCGCGCAGCGAAAATCCGGCGTGCGTGGATGTGTGCCCGGTACAAGCGCGCAAGTTTGGCGATCTCAACGATCCGACAAGCGAGGTCGCGCAATTGCTTGCCGCGCGTTTGCACTTTCAGTTACTCGTCGAAAAAGGAACCGAACCATCGGTCTATTACTTGACATGATTACTCCAACCGCGAACACCATCGAAACCGATCCAACATTGCGCGCCTGTGCGATTCTGCATCAGGTTGCGCGCGGACGCAGTCAGGTCTATCGCTGGCTCGCCCTGAGTTTCTATGCGCCCGATCCTGAACTCGTGTCGGCGGTGAATTCCGGTCGGTTGGTCGAAGAAATTTTGCTCGCGACCGTCTGGTTCGGTGAGGATCGCAAAAAATTTCTGGCGAGTTTGACCAAGTTGCGCGAATGCACCACGCTCACCTTGACCGATCTGGAGAACGATTATCAACGGTTGTTTGGCAAAAGCATTGATCGCGTCCCCATGCGGGAATCGGCGTACCGGTGGCGCGAAGCATCGGCGCTCCTGGAAACGGCGAACGAACTTGCGAGTTCGCTTCGCCAACACTATGGACAATTTGGCGTAGCGCCGCGTGAAAATCAAGAAGACCTGCTCCCCGTCGAACTGGAATTCATGGCGTTTTTGTGCGCGCGCGAATCCGACGTGTGGCAAGTCAACGCGTCGGAATCGGCGCGGCAATTGCGATTGCAGGAACGCACCTTTCTCGACGATCACCTGGGACGCTGGTTTCCGGAATTTTGTCGGCGCGTGTCGGATCGCGCGCCCAGTCCGTTTTTCGACGCATTGATTCATCTCAGCGATACCTGGTTGGATTTGGAGTATGGACCGGGTTATTTGCCGGCGAGGTCGTTGTAATGCTCGCGGTTTATTTCTTTTACGGTGCGGCATTTTTTGCGATGGGTCTCGCCGTCGCACTCGAAGCGCGGCGCAGTAGCGAACTCGTGCTCAGTCGTCATTTGCCCTGGCTCGCAGCGTTTGGGCTAGTCCACAGCGCGGTCGAGTGGTGCGACATGTTCATGATGGTCTATCTTGACGGTGCGCCGCATGGATTCTTAACTGGCGCGCGAATGATCTTGTTGCCCCTTTCGGCGCTCTGCTTGATCCGGTTTGGAGTTGGACTGGTAAGCGAAGCCGGTCCATTGCCGGAATGGCTCGCGTTTGTGCCGGTGGCGCTTCTGGTGCCGCTCGCGTTTTTGGTCGCGTACGCGTTGACGGTGGCGGCGAGCGGCGGCATGCTCAAAATCGCGACGGATGTCTGGTCGCGGTACTTGCTTTATTTTCCCGGCTGTCTCTTGGCGGTGTTTGGATTCGTCCGCCAATGGCGCGGATTGTCGCGCGGCGGAATTGTCCAAGCGCGGCGTTTGATGTTTGGCGCGGCAGTCGCGTTTCTGTTCAACGGCATCGCCGCCGGCTTGGTCGTGCCGACGGCGCCGTACGGACTCGCCCCCTGGGTCAATTATGAAAGTGTCCGGCAATTGACGGGGTTGCCCGTTCAAATGTGGCGCGCGCTATCGGCGATTGCTGTCGCGTTTTTCGTCGTGCGCGCGCTCGATGTGTTCGAGGTCGAACGGGAACAGCAGTTACACGCGCTGCAACTCGAACACGAACGCGATCAAACGACGGCTCTGTCCGCGCAACGCGCGGAACGTGAAATCGCCGAGAACTGGACGGAAGGTTTGGTCAGCATCAGTCGTCGCGTTGCCGATTTGGAAAACGTGGAGGATGTGCTTGGCGCGACCGTGAGTCTGGCGCGTAAATTGTTGTCGTCCGATCTGGCGGCGCTCGGTTTGTGGAACGAAGACCAATCGCGGCTCGAACTAAAATGCCTGGCGACCGCGCAAGGGGCGCGCCACGAAAATCTGCCGACCCAGACTCATCCGCTGATTATCGAAGCCTTGCGCGCGCATCAAGCGATGCGTTTTCCTGAAGATGCGCCGACGGCGCAAGAACCATGGTCGTGCGCGATGCTGGGGCAGAAAATCCACGCGGTCGCGTGCGTACCGCTCCAGTTAGAGAACCAAGTGCTGGGTGGACTGTGGATCGGACGCGTGTCGCCCGCGTCATTTACGCCGACGGATCTCATTGGACTGGAACGATTGGCGGATCAAGCGGTGATCGCGCTCGAACACGCGGCGATGACGGCGCGACTGCAATCGCTCGCGGTGACCGAGGAACGGTCGCGCATCGCGCGCGAGATGCACGATGGGCTACTGCAAATCCTGGGTTATCTCAACTTGGAAATGCAGACCATCGAAGCGTTCACGCGGCAAGGCGATCTCGATTCGATTCGCGCCGAATTGACCAAGACGCGCGCGTCCATCAATGCGGCGCAAGCCGATGTGCGCGAAAATGTATTGAGTCTGCGCACGACGCTTGCGGGCGACACCGGTTTGATCGTCGCGCTCCGCGATTACATCGAAGAATTTGGCGTGCAGACCAGCATCCAGGTTCAATTCGTTGATCAAATTCAAGAGCCGCCGCGCTTGTCGCCGTTGGCAGAAGCGCAGTTGGTGCGGATCGTGCAAGAAGCGTTGGCGAATGTCCGCAAGCACGCGCAAGCCAGTCACGTTCAAGTTCGTTTATCCAAACGCCATCACGCGATTCAAATCGGTATCACCGATAACGGGGTTGGCTTTCAGGCGACCACCGTCAAGGATCATTTTGGTTTGCAGACGATGCGCGAGCGCGCGGAAAGTATCCACGGCGTGTTGACGATCAATTCTGAAATCGGTATCGGCACACGCGTGAATCTGGTTTTGCCCGTTTTGGAAAGTTGAACTTTGACCCAGTAAGAGGAGCGTATGAATGCAAGTTGTCCGTTGAACGTTTTGATCGCAGACGATCACCGTCTGTTTCGCCAGGGCTTGATCGGGCTGATGAACACGCGACCCGATCTCGTCCATGTGGTCGGTGAAGCCGGGACCGGGCGCGAAGCCATTCTATTCGTCGAGCGTCATCACCCTGATGTCGTGTTAATGGATTTGCAAATGCCGGACGGCGATGGATTGCACGCCGCCGCGCAAATTCAACAACGCTGGAGTGATGTGCGCGTCGTCATCTTGACCGCGTCCGAATCCGACGAGCAACTCTATCGCGCGGTGCGGCAAGGCGTCGCCGGGTATTTACTCAAGAGTCTCGACGCCGCCGAGTTGTTCGATTTGCTCGGCGGGGTGGCGCAAGGCGAAGTCGCGATGACGCGCGCGATGGCGGCGCGTTTGCTCAAAGGCATCGCACATCACAATGCCGATGCAAACACCGGCGAGCAAGCGTTAACCGAGCGCGAAATTCAAGTCCTCCGCCTCGTCGCGCAAGGCGAGAGCAATCCGCAAATCGCCGAAAACTTGTGCATCACCGTCAACACCGTCAAGGTGCATTTGCGTAACATCCTCGCCAAGTTGCGTCTCGAAAATCGGACCCAAGTCGCCACATACGCCGTCCAATCGGGCTTGGCATTTTCGCCGACGCCGCAAAATCACCCAACCGGGTGATGCCGGATTACTCCAAAGAGAGATGCGCCCGCCATCATTTTAGCGTATTCTGAAAACAGTTGAACGTACCGTTTTCAGGAGTCAGTGTCATTTTTCCCTGCCTTCTGCGCGTTCCGCGCAAGGGCAGGGATTTTTGTTTTGAATCAATTGGGAGGAAAAGCCAATGAGTGAAAAAGATGTGGTCACTCGCGCCTTAACCGACACCTTGCTTTCCCGGCGCACGTTCTTGAAATGGAGCGCGGCGTTGGGTGGCACTGCCGTGTTGGCAAGTAGTGGGGTGGATGTTGGTTTGAAACCAACCCATGCCGCGCCGGCGACGGTTGCCCCGGCGAAAGAAGGCAAGTGGGTTGCCGCGGCGTGCTGGCACAATTGCGGCGGACGTTGTCCGATTCGCGCGTACGTGACCGATGGCGTCGTCACGCGCGTCAAGACCGACGACACGCACCCCGACACGCCGGATTTTCCGCAGCAACGCGGATGTTTGCGCGGTCGTTCGCAACGGATGCAAGCGTTTTCCAGCGACCGCTTGAAGTACCCGATGAAGCGCAAGAACTGGGCGCCGGGCGGCGGCAAAAAAGAATTGCGCGGCAAAGACGAATGGGTACGCATTACCTGGGATGAAGCGCTCGACATCGTTACGAGCGAAACCAAACGCATCAAGGAAAAGTACGGCAACGAATCTATCTACTGCACCGGCGGCAGTGAAATTCAACGCACGCTCGCGCTTGCCGGCGGGTACGTCGAAAATTACGGCAGCACTTCACGCGGCGCGTGGCGATTGGGACAACAACCCATCACGGGCACGACCGCGCAAAGCGAAATGAACGACCGCTTCGATTTGGTCAATTCAAAATTGATCGTGATGTGGGGGAACAATCCCGCGTGGAGTAGCATGGGATTGGCGTCCTACAATTTTTTGCAAGCCAAACGCGCGGGCACGAAATTCATTTTCGTTGATCCGTTCTTCAATCCAACCGCCAGTATTCTTGCGGACGAATGGATTCCCATTCGCCCGACCACCGACACGCCGATGCTGTTGGCGATGGCGTACGTGATGCTCACCGAAGACGATCCGAAAGCGAACCCATTGATTGACTGGGATTTCCTCACTCGGTGTACCGTCGGGTTCGACAAAGACCACATGCCCGAGGGCGCGGACCCGAAAGAAAGTTTCAAGGATTACGTGCTCGGCACGTACGACAACACGCCCAAGACGCCGCAATGGGCGGCGCGCATCTGCGGTGTGCCCGCCGAAAAAATTCGTTCGTTCGCGCTCGAAGTTGCGCGCACCAAACCGACTGCGCTCCTCTTTGGTTGGAACTCGGCGCGCGTCGAAAAATCGCAACACGTTTGTTTCGCGGTGATCAGTCTGGGCGCGATGACCGGCAATATGGGCATTTCCGGCGGCTCGTGCGGAATCAGTTGCCACAACTCCGCGTCGAACGGCGGTCCCTCGCTCGTGACCCTGGGTTCTGCCGGCACGCCGGCGGTCGCGAATCCGCTGACCAAGATTCGTCTGTGCAGTAACGAACACTGGGACGCGATCATGACCGGCAAGTACACCGCCGGCAAAGGCGCGAAAAAAGACATCAACATTCAAATGATCTATCACGGCGGCGGCTCGCGCCTGAATCAAACGAACAACATCAACAAAGGCATCGCCGCGCATCGCAAAGTCGAGTTCGTCGTTACTCAGCAGTACGGGTTGAACAGCAATGCCAAGTACTCCGACCTGGTGCTCCCGGTGACGACACCCTGGGAACGCTACTCGAATTTCCAAGCCGGCAATCGCGAACTCGTCGTCTGGGCGAGCCAGGTTGTGCAACCAATGTTCGAAGCGAAAGACGATATGTGGATCGCGGTCGAAATCGCCAAACGCCTGGGTTTGGATGTCTCCAAAGTCAATCCGCTCACCGAGGCGCAGAGCACGTTCAATATCGTGGTTGGCGCTAAAGTGATGAAGACTGATGGTTCCGGTATGGAACCGCTCGTCACGATCACGGACGAGGACATCAAGACGATGGGTGTGACCGGCAAACCACAACAAGGTCGCATCACGCTCAAAGAATTTCGCGAGCAAGGATTTTACGCGGTGCCGCGCAAGATGGGCGACAAACTCGGTTACGTTCACCTTGAAAAATTCCGCAAAGATCCGAAAGCGAACCCGCTTCAAACCAAATCCGGCAAACTACAGTTGCACTCGAAAGAATTAGCGGATTTGGTGACGAATGCCGGATGGAATCAGGGCTATCCCATCGCGGTGTACGATCCGCCGACCGAAGGGTACGAAGCGACGTTTGCGGATTGGGAAAAGCAGGTTAAAGGTCAATTCCCACTCCAACTGTGCAACATTCACTATCCGCGCCGCTCGCACTCGGTGCTCGACAACGTGACCTGGTTGCGCGAAGCATGGCCCCAAGAATTGATGATCAACACGCTGGACGCCGACGCGCGCGGAATCAAACACGGCGATACGGTGCGCATCTTTAACAAGAGCGGCGCCGTCCTGCGCCGCGTGAGCGTCACCCCGCGCGCGCGACCCGGCGTCGTGTTCCTCGGCGAAGGCGCGTGGCCCGAATTCGACGAGAACGGCAACGACATTGCCGGCGCGACGAATACCCTCTCGGGCGATTACGCGTCGGGACCGGACATCGAATCGTGGCAAGCGTGTGTCGTGCAAGTCGAAAAATGGAACGGCAAGCCGCTCGAACCAGATTACAAATGGTCGCCGCGCGTTCCAATCAAGGAGGCATAAGCGATGGCAAAGCAACTTGGATTCTATTTCGATTCGAGCGCGTGCGTCGGTTGCAAAACCTGCCAAATCGCGTGCAAGGATAAAAACAATTTGCCGCTGGGCGTCTGCTGGCGTCGCGTGTTCGAGTACGCGGGCGGCAGTTGGGTTCCGCAAGGCGATCAATGGATCCCGAACAATGTGTTTGGTTACAACCTTTCGCTGAGTTGTAATCACTGCGAGAATCCCCTGTGCGTGAACGCGTGCCCAACGACCGCGCTGGTCAAACGCGCCGACGGCGTGATCCTGATCAATCAAGATCAGTGCGTGGGTTGCCGGTATTGCGAATGGGCATGTCCGTACGGCGCGCCGCAATTCGACGAAGCCAAAGGCGTGATGACCAAATGCAATTTCTGTGAGGACTTGCTCGCCCAGGGTCAGAACCCCGCGTGCGTGGACGCGTGTCCGTTGCGCGCGCTCGATTTTGGCGACATTGCCGAACTGCGCGCCAAGCACGGCAACGTCAGCGCGGTCGAGCCGTTGCCGGTCGCGACGATCACGCAACCGCATTTGGTGATTACGCCAAATCGCCAGGCGCAACCAGTTGGCAAAGGCACAGGCACAATTCTCAATCTGCCGGAGGAGTTGTAACATGAACGTTCGCGAATGGGCATTGATTACGTTTACGATCCTGGCACAGATGTCGGTTGGCTCGTTCATCGTGCTGGGTATCGTCCACTACTTCACCGCGAAAAAATCCGGCGAGAAGCAAGCGGACGAACTCTCCGACCGCGCGCTCCTCGCGATCGGTCCTGTGCTCGCGCTCGGCATGGCGGCATCGCTGCTGCACCTCGGCAATCCGATCAACGCGTACAAAGCGGTCACGAATCTGGCGACCTCGTGGCTCTCGCGCGAGATTTTCTTCGGTGTGTTGTTCGCGGTCGCGGGCGCGGTGTTCGCCGTGATGCAATGGAAAAAGATCGCGACGTTTCAGATTCGCAATATCGTCGCGTGGGTCGCGGCAGCGATTGGCGTGGCGTTGGTGTTCAGCATGTCCATGGTCTACATGATGCCGACGCGCCCGAGTTGGAATCTGGTGACGACGCCGCTTTCGTTCTTTGCGACAACCTTGTTGCTCGGTGTGTTCGCGATGGGCGCGGCGTTTGTCGCGAACTATTGGTACGTGCAGAGCAAGAACCCTGGGTGCGCGAGCGATCAATGCGTACTGTTGCGCGACACGCTACGCTGGTTTGCAACGGCATCCATCGTACTCCTGGGTTTCCAGTTCGTGCTGTTGCCGCTGTGGATCGCGCAGATGGCGGGAACCGATGCGGTGAGCGCCGCGATGCTCGTGGGCGAATTCGGCATCATGTTCGGACTACGCTTGGTGTTGGTGTTCCTGGGTGCGGGCGTGCTCGGCATTTTCTTGTATCGCGCGGCGTCGAGTCCTGGGCAAGAGAAGGTGATGGGCACGGTCGCCTACGTCGCGTTTGCGTTCGTGTTGGTCGGCGAAGTATTGGGACGCTTTTTGTTCTACGCGACTGCAACGCATTTCGGATTGCAGTAGTTCGTGACCGTTGAAATCGGTTGGGCAGGGTCAATCGCTCTGCCCAACCGAAAACAGAAATCGGATGATTCAAACGATTGAAGGAGACGCAAATGAGTGATCAAGACAATTTCACTCGACCATTGACCGCGACGCCAATGACGCGGCGCAGTTTCTTGAAATGGAGCGCGGCGCTCGGCGGAACTGCCGCATTGGCAAGTAGCGGGTTAGACCTGGGTTTGAAATTCACTGAAACAGTCGCGGCAGCGCCCGCCGCCGCGAAGGAAGCCAAGTGGGTTTCGGTCGCGTGCTGGCACAACTGCGGTGGTCGGTGTGTCAATTACGCGCTCGTCCAAGACGGCGTGGTGACGCGCCAAAAAACGGATGACACGCACGAAGACAGCCCGAACTTTCCACAACAACGTGGTTGTGCGCGCGGTCGCTCGCAACGGCACCAGGTCTTTGGCGCGGATCGCATCAAGTACCCGATGAAGCGCAAGAACTGGGCGCCCGGCGGCGGCAAGAAAGAATTGCGCGGCAAGGACGAATGGGTGCGGATTTCCTGGGACGAGGCACTGACTATCGTCGCGAATGAAATTATTCGCATTCAAGCCAAGTACGGCAACACGTCCATCTTTGTTCCAGGTGGTTCCGAGATCGGTCGCACGCTGACACTGTTCGGCGGATACGTTCCCAGTTATGGCACGACCTCGGGTGGCACCCTCCACTCGACCAAGACGACGGTGCTGGGTTACACCGCGTACACGAACGTGATGATGAATGATCGCATGGATCATCGCAAGACGACCTTGTTCGTGCACTGGGGACTCAACTCGATTTCGAGTAGCGGCGGCAATCCCACCTTCAACCATCTGCAAGATCGCAAGAACGGCGCCAAGATCATTGCGATTGATCCGTACTACACGGATGCCGCCCAGGTTCTCGCGGATGAGTGGATTCCAATTCGCCCGAACACCGATCACGCGATGGTGTTGGGCATGGCGCACGCGTTGCTCGCCGAAGACGATGCCAAAACGAATCCATTGATTGACTGGGATTTCTTGAATCGTTGCACGGTCGGGTTCGACAAAGACCACATGCCCGCCGGCGCGGATCCCAAAGAAAATTTCAAAGACTATGTGCTCGGCACGTACGACGGGGTGCCTAAAACGCCGGAATGGGCAGCGGCGATCTGTGGTGTGGATGCGAGCCGCATTCGTTCGCTTGCGCTCGAAATCGCCAAGACGAAAAACGTTGGCTTGGGTATGTCGAGCGCGACCTGCCGTCAGCAGAACGCGGATTCGTGGCCCCAAATGTTCTACACGTTCGGCGCGATGAGCGGGCACATTGGCAAGCCCGGCAGTTTTACGGCGGACGGTTACTATCACCAAGGTTTCAGCGGACTGCGTTGCATGGTGGATATCGTCCAGCCCGGCAGTAGTGGGTTGCCAAGCGTCGGCGCGAATCCCGTCGAAGAAAAAGCGGCGGATCCGTGGACAGCATTACCCCAAGTTCCCGGCACGCGCTTGTGCGAATCGTGGATGTGGAACGCGATTGCCAAGGGCAAGTATCAAGCCGTCAAGGGGCAGTGGCGCGACCTGAACGTTCAAATGATCTATCACGGCGGCGGCGCCAAACTCCAAACCGCGGACGGCATGAACGATGGCATCGAAGCGCATCGCAAGGTCGAGTTCGTCGTCAGCAACGCGCAAATCCTCACGACAAATGCGCGGTACTCCGATGTGGTTTTGCCGGTGACAACGGCGTGGGAACGCGATGGTGGGATGATTATTACCGGCAATCGCGAGTTTGGTCTGATCTGGGGTCAGCAAGTGACCAAGCCGTTGTTTGAAGCGCGCGACGACATGTGGATCGCGGCGGAACTTGGCAAACGCCTGGGTCTCGATGCGACCAAGATTGCGCCGCTTTCGAACGCGCAACAAGTTTACAATCAAATCGTCGGTTCCAAGGTTCTCAAGGAAGACGGCAAGACGACCGAGCCGCTAGTGACGATCACGGAAAGCGATGTCAAGTCGCTCGCAGAGGTGGGGATTATCGTCAAGCCGCAAGCCGGGCGCGTGTCGCTCCAAAAATTCCAAGAACTGGGATTCTATCAAGTGCCGCGCAAGCCAGGCGACAATTTCGAGTACGTCGCGCTCAAGGCATTCCGCGACGATCCGGAAAAGAATCGCTTGCCGACCAAATCCGGCAAACTCGAAATCCACAGCAAGACGCTCGCGGACATTATCGAGTCGCGCGGCTGGTCAACGATCAAACCGATCCCGACCTACAATCCGGCGCAGGAAGGGTACGAAGCGACCTTCAAAGATTTCAAAGCCAAGGTCAAGGGCGAGTTCCCACTGCAACTCTACACGATTCACTATTATCGCCGCTCGCACTCGGTCTTTGACAACATTCAGCAATTGCGGCGCGCCTTCCCGCACGAGTTCTTTATGAACCCGATTGATGCGGAAGCGCGCGGCATCAAACACGGCGATATCGTGTTGATCAAGAGTCGCCATGGCAAAGCGATTCGCCCCGTCAGTTTGAGCGAACGCATTTTGCCCGGCGTCGTCACGTTGCCGCACGGCGCGTGGGTCGAAATGGATGAAGCAAGCGGCGTGGATAAAGCCGGTGCGGATAACATCATCAACGGATCGGTTCCGACCGGTCAAGGTGTCTCTGGTTGGAACACGTGTAACGTTCAGGTCGAAAAGTACACGGGGTCCATCGAACTCAAACCCGACTATCAATGGTCGCCGCGAATCCCGGTCAAGGAGGCATAAGCGATGGCAAAGCAACTTGGCTTTCATATCAACTCGAGTGTCTGCGCGAATTGCAAAGCATGTCAAATCGCGTGCCAGGACAAGAACAATCTGCCGACGGCAATTCGTTGGCGTCGCGTCGTTCTGTACGGCGGCGGCAACTGGGTCGAGAAAGATGGACGCTGGATGCCGAATGGCGTTTTCAGTTACAGTGTGTCCTTCGCGTGCATGCACTGCGAAAAACCACTGTGCGTCGAAGCATGTCCGACCGGCGCGATGGTCAAGCGCGCGGATGGCGTCGTCCTGGTAAATCAAGATCAATGCGTCGGTTGTCGTTACTGCGAATGGGCGTGTCCGTACGGCGCGCCGCATTTCAACGAAGCTAAAGGCGTGATGACCAAATGTAATTTCTGCGAAGACCTGCTCGCGCAGGGACAAAACCCGGCGTGCGTGGATGCGTGCCCGATGCGCGCGATCGAGTTTGGCGACATCGCCGAACTGCGCGCGAAATACGGAACGCTCGCGGAAATCGAACCCCTGCCCTCGGCAAAGATCACTCAACCGCACGCGGTCGTTACCCCCCATCGCAACGCGCAAGCGAGCGGCAAAGGCACAGGCAAGATCATGAATCTGCCGGAGGAGTTGTAACCATGAACGTGCGTGAATGGGCATTGATTACGTTCACGATCCTCGCCCAAATGTCCGTAGGATCGTTCATCGTCCTCGGCATCGTCCACTATTTCGTCGTCCGCAAGTCGGGCGAGAAACAAGCGGATGAGTTGTCCGACCGCGCGCTCCTCGCGATCGGTCCCGTGCTCGCGCTCGGTATGGCGGCGTCGCTCCTGCACCTCGGCAATCCGGTCAACGCGTACAAAGCCGTGACGAACCTGGGAACCTCGTGGCTCTCGCGCGAGATTTTCTTCGGCGTGTTGTTCGCAGTGGCGGGCGCGGTGTTTGCGGTGATGCAGTGGAAAAAGATTGCGACGTTCACGGTGCGTAACGTCGTCGCGATGATCGCGGCGGTCATCGGCGTCGCGCTCGTGTACAGTATGTCGCAAGTCTACATGATGCCAACGCGCCCCGCATGGAATCTAGTGACGACGCCGGTATCGTTTTATGCGACGACGTTGTTGCTCGGCGTGCTGGCGATGGGCGCGGCATTCGTCGCGAATTACTGGTACGTGCAGAGAAAAAATCCTGGGTGCGCGAGTGAGCAGTGCGTACTCTTGCGCGATGCGCTCCGCTGGATTGCGATTTCGTCCATCGTCTTGCTGGGTTTTCAGTTCGTCGTCTTGCCCTTGTCTATCGCATTGATGGCGGCAAGTGGCGCAGCGGCAAGCGCGGCGATGTTCGTAGGAGAGTACGGTGTGCTGTTCGCGTTGCGTCTCGTGCTCGTGTTTCTGGGCGCAGGCGTGCTCGGCATCTTTGCTTATCGCGAAGCGCAAAACGCGGGACACGAACGGATGTTGAGCATTCTCGCGTACAGCGCGTTTGCGTTTGTGCTGGTTGGCGAAATCGTCGGGCGATTCCTGTTCTACGCCACGGCGACGCATTTCGGTTTGCAGTAAAACTTGTAGGGGCGTTCAGTTGAACGCCCCTACATGTCTAAAATCTATGACGAATAAAATTGCATTTGCTTTAGGTTTAATCTTTCTCCTGGGTTTGTTCTCGCTCACAAGCCAGGTCTCCGCCGCGCCGCCACGCCAATCTGGGACGACGCCAACGCCAACGCGAGCAAGCGGGCGCGTGGCGACCGCCGCTCAAGTTGCCAAGGCGAAACTGGACTGGACGCAATCTGGGCATGCGAGTACGTTCGATAACGGCGCGGGCGCGAACACCACGTGTGCGCGGTGCAAGTCGCCGTTCAACTGGGATGCCAAAGCGCCCGCGGCGCAATCGGCGTTGGATTGCGGCGCGTGCAAGCGCGTGCCCGGCGCGCCGCGACCTGACCTCGAAGGTGGTGTGCCGGTGGCGACGAGCGCATGGCAGAATATCGGTTGCGACGTGTGCCATCAACCGGTGGGCAATTCGTATTCGACCGCGCTGTCGTTTTGGAACAATGAGACGAAACAGTACCAAGCCGTTCACGATGCGAATGAATTGTGCGCGCACTGTCACGAAGGTCGCCACGGCTTTGAAGTAATGACCGAACAAAAAATTTCTCCGGCGCACAAGGGTTGGGCGTGTACGCAATGTCACGGCGCGCACAACGCGCCGGTCAAGTGCGCGGATTGCCACGACCCGACCAAAGGGCGCGGCGCGGCGGAACACGCCAAGCATCCGCAGGTGAATTGTACGGCGTGTCACGACGCGGGCGGGTTGAGTGTCGGATTTGAAACCGAGGCGCCCTCACGGATTGCCGCGCGTCACTTGAACACGTACATCACACTCCGCTTTGCGCACACGTTAACTTCGTGGCCCTCGCACAATTTGCAATTGGAAGTAGATTGCGAACGCTGTCATCATCCCCAAGGTACATTGAGAACGGTCGTCGCATCGCAAATTGGATGCGATGTGTGCCACGCAGAAGGCGCGTCGCTCTTTTGGTGCACCAACTTTCCACGCAACCCAGACCCGAATCCAACACCGACGCCGAAGCGTTAGGTTGACCGGATGCTCTCTTCGAAAAATTTTTGGATTCTGCGAATGGCGCTGGTCGCCGCGCTTTTCTTTTTGGGGACTCGATCAGCCCACGCGCAATCTAGCCGTCTCGCGGTTGTGATCGCGACTCCTGCTCAGGGCGAAACAGTTTACGTTTCGCCCAGTGCGTTTTTGTACAGCATTTACATCAACGGTTGGATCGTCACGAGCAATCCCGAACCTAGTCTGATCAAACTCCAATTGGATTTGTTGCGCGGAACGGAACTGACCGCGAATCTTAAATCGCGCGCGAACCCCGATGGCTCCTTCTCTTTCTCTGTGACCGCGAATCCGGCTGGCGCTGATTTTCCTGATCCGCACACTGGATGCATCGAGTGTCATTTCACGTCGCCGATTGCCTTGCCGCGCGGCAAAGTGCTTGTGCGCGTCACCGCGACCGACCCCGCGGGCAACCAAGCCGTCGCCGAGCGGACCATCATCGTGGATCATTCGGGCAGCGCGATCATTCCAGTCAAGGTCGTCGACGCGGATCATCCTGAGCAGACGATTCCGAATATCCCAGTCCTGGGTTCCGCGCGAATGTACCTGTGGCGCGCCCGAACGAGTACGGCAACGACCGATACGACTGGTCACGCGCGCGTCCAAGTTGAAGCGCTCGCGCAATCTTCGACGCGTTACATTTTTACCGTACCGCCGGTCGTGGTCAATGGCGTATTGTACGAAAGCGTCGAATCGAAACAAACGACTTTGAAACCCGGACAAGCGTTCGGCGAAATGTTGACCTTGCCGGTGCGCGCGCGGCGCGGTCAAATCACCGGAACGATTCGCGGCGTCGGAGATTCGGTATTGACGGTTCGCGCGATTGACGGGCAAACCGGCGCGAGTTTTGTCGCGCAAGCGCGCGAGGGTGCATTTGCATTTTCCGAATTGCCGGTTGCGCGCTATCTCGTCGCGCTCGACCCGGCCGAACTCGCGCCGCGCTCGCTCCAAGCCAATGCGTCCCAGATTGATTTATCCATCGCGTCATCGGCGCAAGCCACGGTCGCGTTAACTGCGAATGTTGCCTCGCCGCGCGTGGTGCACGGAACGATTCGCGCTAGCAACGGCGAGCCAGTACCGTTCGGCTGGGTCGCGTTAGATGGAGCATCCGGCGGCACGCGAACCAATCCTGCGACCGGCGAGTTTGTGTTGTACGATGTTCCGGCAAACGCGCAAACGCTGCGCGTGATTGCGCCGGGATTTTGGAGCCAGAGCATCGCGATCAAAAATGATGCGGCAGTGTCCATCACGCTTGCGCCGCGTAACGAATTGCGCCAAATCGCGTGGGGCAACGGCTTGACGATGTTGCCACCGGAAACACTCACCGAATCGGTCGGCGGTCATCTGGTTTTGACGCACGGTTGGATGTGGGGCAAGGGCACCGGCGCGTTTTCCATCGAAACCGCTGGCGCGACCATCACGTTCGAGAATGCGCGCGTTGCCATCGAACGACAAGCCGAGCGCGCGTGGTTGTACGTGATGGAAGGCAACGCGAACGTGGCGCTCGATTCATCGCGCCAAACAACCGTGAATGCCGGGCACATGCTGGTGATTGATTCGCATTTTGAAAATCTGCGTGCAGTTGCGATCGAGCCCCTCGCTATCCGCGCACTTACCGGAACGTTCAGCGATCCTTCCGAATTTGTGACCGAGCCAACTCTCAGCACCCAAGTGCGCGACGGGGTAGTGCTGTTCGGCATCAGTGTGGCGCAACTCGTCACGTTCACGACGTACGGATTCATCACTCTGGCAATTCTAGGCGCGCCGCTCTTGATTTGGGCGATGTGGTCGCGCGCAAACCGCCAAAATCACCCAACCGGGTGATGCCAAATTACTCCAAAGAGAGATGCGCTCAAACTGACTTTGCCGTATCCTGAACGTGTCGGTTTCAGGATGAAGAGATGATTGATGAAGATCATAACCCTGTCAACGGCGCGTCTCGCGCCGTGACAGGGTTTTTGTTGCGATTGAAACAACAGGGAGGAAAATCGGATGAGTGAAAAAAATTTGATCACTCAAGTGTTGCAAGACACGTTGCTGACCCGGCGCACATTCTTGAAATGGAGCGCGGCATTGGGCGGCACCGCGGCGCTGGCTAGCGGCGGATTGAACATCGGATTGCAAGAAGCGGTTTCTGCCGCGCCTGAGACAGCGCCGAAAGAAAGTAAATGGGTCACCGCCGCGTGCTGGCATAACTGCGGCGGTCGTTGTTTGATTCGCGCGAACGTGGTGGATGGCGTGGTCACGCGTGTCAAGACCGACGACCTGCACCCCGATAGCCCGGACTTTCCGCAACAACGCGGCTGCGTGCGCGGTCGCGCGCAGCGCATGCAAATTTTTGGCGCGGATCGGTTGAAATATCCGATGAAGCGCAAGAACTGGGCGCCGGGCGGCGGCAAAAAAGAATTGCGCGGCAAAGACGAATGGGTTCGCATTTCCTGGGACGAAGCGCTCGACATTGTTGCCGGCGAGATCAAACGCGTCAAAGAAACCTACGGCAACAAGGCGATTCTCTCGAAAAACAACATGGCGTTTCTTTCCGCGTACGGCGGCAACATGACGATCTGGGGTACAACCTCGGACGGCGCATGGCCCCAGCCGAACATGAAAATGCAGGGCGGCACCGGCGGCACGGCGGACAGCAACAATGATCGGCTCGACTATCGCAATTCGAAATTGATCGTGTTGTGGGGCGCGAATCCGATTTGGAGTAGCGCCGGTAATCCAACCTACAATTATCTCCAAGCGAAAAAAGCCGGCGCGCGCTTTATTTTTGTTGATCCGTACTATAACGACTCGGCGATGATGTTGGGCGACGAGTGGATTCCGGTGCGACCCTCGACCGATGGCGCGTTGCTTCTCGGCATGGCGTACCACATGATCACGAACAATCTCCAGGACCAAACGTTCTTGGACAAGTACACCGTTGGGTTCGATGCGGACCACATGCCCAAGGGCGCTGACCCGAAAGAAAGTTTCAAGGATTATGTGCTTGGCACGTACGACGGCACACCCAAGACTCCCGAATGGGCGTCGCAAATTTGCGGCACGGATCCAAAATTGATCCGCGCGTTCGCGCAAGAAATCGCGACGATCAAGCCGATGACGTTCCTGAGTTCCTGCGCGGCGGCGCGCACGTACCTGGGCGAACAATTCGCGCAAATCTTTTTGACGGTGGGCTGGATGACTGGCAATGTCGGCTTGCCCGGCGCGATGGTCGGCGACAGCCGGCACAATCGTTGCAGTTTCGGCGGTCCCGCGCTCGTACGCGGCGGCAGCGCCGGTGTTCCCGCCACGCCGAATCCACTTTTCAATCAACCCACCTTTCCAGGTCCCGACCCTGCCAAGACCGATTGGTATGGATTTGTTTGGGATGAAGTGTGGGACGCAATCGTGAATGGCAAGTACACGGCGACCGTGCGCGGCAAACTGGACTGCGATATCAAAATGATTTCGCATCTCGGCAACGGCGCGGCGTTGAATCAAACTCCGTTCCTCAAGCGCGGCATCGAAGCGCATCGCAAAGTCGAGTTCGTCGTTTCGTCATCGAGTTTTCTCACGACGAACGCGCGCTACTCGGACGTGGTGCTGCCCGTGACAACACTCTGGGAACGCGAAGGCGGCTTGCTGACCGGCAATCAAGAAATGCTGATTTACTACAGCAAAGTCGTTGAGCCGATGTACGAAGCCAAAGACGATGGGTGGATCGAAAGCGAACTCGCCAAACGATTGGGACTGGACGCGCAGAAACTCTATCCGCTTTCGGCGAAGCAACAAGTGTTCAACGCCGTCGCCGGCTCATCCGTCATCAAAGCGGACGCGTCGGGGTACGAACCGCTCGTCACGATCACCGAAGCCGACCTCGCGGAATGGGGTGTGACCGGCAAGACACAAACTGGTCGCATCTCGCTCAAGGAATATAAAGACAAGGGCATCTACCAGGTTGCGCGCGCGCCCGGCGACAAGTTCGGTTTCATCGCCAAAGCCGCGTTCCGCAAAGATCCTGAAAAGAGTCCGCTCAAGACGGCGAGCGGCAAACTCGAAATTCACTGTCAAGCGCTATCGAACGTCATTGGTTCGTACGGTTGGAACAAACTGCCGGCGACGCCCAAGTACAATCCACCGGTCGAAGGCGTTGAAGCGACGTTCTCCGATTGGAAGAACCAGGTCAAGGGCAAGTATCCACTGCAACTGTACACGATTCATTACATGCGTCGCTCGCACTCGACGCTCGATAATGTGGGCTGGTTGCGCGAAGCGTTCCCGCAAGAATTTATGATGAACACGTTGGACGCGGCGGAGCGCGGCATCAAGAACGGCGACATTGTCAAAGTGACGAGTCCGCACGGCACAGTGATTCGTCCGGTGTTTGTGACCGACCGCATGATGCCTGGCGTGACCACGCTGGGCGAAGGCGCATGGGCAGAGATTGACGAAGCAACTGGCGTTGATAAAGCGGGTTGCACGAATACGCTGATGGGAAACAATCCGACCGGGCAAGGCACTCAACCGTACAATACGATCATCGTCCAGGTTGAAAAGTATGACAAGCCATTGCCTCCCGATGCCAAATGGACCCAGCGCATCATCTTCAAGAAGGAGGCATAAATCATGGGCAAGCATCTCGGCTTTTATATCAACTCGAGTATTTGCACCGGTTGCAAAGCATGTCAGGTCGCTTGCAAAGACAAGAACGATTTGCCGGTTGGAATGTTGTGGCGACGCGTCGTGCAGTACGGCGGCGGCGCGTGGCAACCGCATCCGACGATCAAACATCTCGCCACACCGAACAACATCTTTGTCTACTCGTTCTCGATGTCGTGCAATCACTGCGAAAACCCAGCGTGTGTGAACGTGTGCCCAACCGGCGCGATGACGAAACGCGCGGACGGCATCGTCGTGATCAATCAAGATCAATGCGTGGGCTGTCGCTATTGCGAATGGGCGTGCCCGTACGGCGCACCCCAGTTCGACGAAGCCAAAGGCGTGATGACCAAATGCAATTTCTGCGAGGACTTGCTCGCGCAGGGACAAAACCCGGTGTGCGTTGACGCGTGCGTCATGCGCGCCATCGAGTTCGGCGATCTGGCTGCATTGCGCGGCAAGTATGGCATGGTCAATGCCATCGAACCGTTGCCGCCGTCGAATCTGACGAATCCTGCCATCGTTCTCACGCCACATCGGCACACCGAATTTAGCGGCAAGGGTACCGGCAAAATTCTAACGCTAGAGCAGGAGGTCTAACATGAATGTGCGTGAATGGGCATTGATTACGTTCACGATCCTCGCCCAAATGTCCGTGGGATCGTTCATCGTCCTCGGCATCGTCCACTATTTCGTCGTTCGCAAGTCGGGCGAGAAACAAGCGGATGAACTTTCCGACCGCGCGCTCCTCGCGATCGGTCCCGTGCTCGCGCTCGGTATGGCGGCGTCGTTGTTGCACCTCGGCAATCCGATCAACGCGTACAAAGCCGTGACGAACCTGGGAACCTCGTGGCTCTCGCGTGAGATTTTCTTCGGCGTGTTGTTCGCGGTGGCGGGCGCGGTGTTTGCGGTGATGCAATGGAAAAAGATCGCGACATTCACGGTGCGTAACGTCGTCGCGCTGGTCGCGGCGGTCATCGGCGTCGCGCTCGTGTACAGTATGGCGCAAGTCTACATGATGCCAACGCGTCCCGCGTGGAATCTGGTGACCACACCGTTGTCGTTTTACGTGACGACGTTGTTGTTGGGCGTGCTCGCAATGGGCGCGGCGTTCGTTGCGAACTATTGGTACGTGCAAAGCAAAAATCCTGGGTGCGCGAGTGAGCAGTGCGTACTCTTGCGTGATTCGTTGCGCTGGATTGCCGTTGCATCCATCGTACTCCTGGGTTTCCAATTTGTGATTCAGCCGTTATCGGTTGCTCTGATGGCGGCGGGCGAGGCAAGCGCGAGCGCGGAAATTCTCGCGAACGAATTCGGCGTGCTCTTTGCACTGCGGCTCGTGCTCGTATTCCTGGGTGCAGGCGTGCTCGGCATCTTTGTTTATCGCGAAGCGCAAAACGCCGGACGCGAAAAAATGTTGGCGATTGACGCCTACGCCGCGTTCGCGCTCGTGCTCGTGGGCGAGATCGTTGGGCGATTCTTGTTCTACGCAACGACGATGAAAATCGGATTGCAATAATGAAATGTACGGGCGGGATGACCCCGCCCGTACATTCAACGGAGGAAAAACAGATGAGTGAACCAAATGTCATCACTCAGGCATTGACCGAGACGCCAATCTCGCGTCGCAGTTTTTTGAAATGGAGTGCGGTGCTGGGTGGCACAGCCGCGCTTGCAAGCAACGGACTGAATGTTGGCTTGCAAAACGCAGAAGCCGCTGCGCCTGAGGCAGCCGCGCCGAAAGAAAGCAAGTGGGTCACCGCGTCGTGCTGGCACAACTGCGGCGGGCGTTGCTTGCTCAAAGCCCAGGTGGTGGATGGCGTGGTAACGCGCGTCAAAACCGACGACACGCACGCCGACAGTACCGACTGGATTCAGCAGCGCGCCTGCGCGCGCGGTCGCGCGCAACGCCAATTGGTTTTTGGCGCAGACCGACTCAAGTACCCGATGAAGCGCAAGAACTGGGCGCCGGGCGGCGGCAAAAAAGAATTGCGCGGCAAAGACGAATGGGTTCGCATTACCTGGGACGAAGCGCTCGACATCGTCGCGAGCGAACTCAAGCGCATCCGCGAAAAGTACGGCAACGAAGCGATCTTCAACGCGCACGGCGCGGAAATTGCGCGCGCGCTCGCGCTCACCGGCGGCTATGTCGATCGGTGGGGACTCGTGTCGTGGGGCACGTGGGCGGAAGCATACCACGAAATCACCGGCGTGGCGGGCAATGGCTCAAATGCCGGCAACGACCGCATGAGATTGCGCAAAGCGAAATTGATCGTCATGTGGGGATCGAACCCGGCGTGGAGCAGTAACGGCAGTCCGACGTATCACTTTTTGCAGGCGAAAAAAGCCGGCGCGAAATTTATTTTCGTTGATCCATTCTACAACAACACTGCGAGCGTTCTCGCCGATGAATGGATTCCGATTCGACCCGGCACCGACACGGCGATGCTGCTCGGCATGGCGCATCACATGATCGTCAACAAGTTGCACGATCAGAATTTCCTCGATAAGTACACGGTCGGTTTCGACGCCGAGCACATGCCCGAGAGCGCAGACCCGAAAAATAATTTCAAGGATTACGTCCTGGGAACGTACGACAACACACCCAAAACGCCGGAATGGGCGTCGGAAATTTGTGGCGTGCCAGCAGACAAGATTCGTCAGTTGGCGACCGAGATCGCGACGACCAAGCCCACGATGATCCAAACCGCGGGCGCACCGGCACGCATCAACAACGGCGAATGTCTGCCGCATGCGATGCTCACCGTTGCATGGATGACCGGCAACATCGGCATTCCCGGCTCCGGCGTCGGACCGAACATGCACACGAGCGCGGGCAACGCCGGTCCGGCTTTGGTCACCGCGGGCAGCGCGGGCGCACCCGCCGTTGCGAATCCGTTGGTGAAAGGGGCGACGAACAAGGGCGGCGTCAACGTCATCAACAACTGCGAAATGTGGGAAGCGATTCTGAACGGCAAGTACACGGCGGGCACGGCGGGTCGCAAAGACATCAACATCCAAATGATCATCGAGACCGGTTTTGGCTCGGCGTTGAATCAGCGCACCGGCGCAAGCAAGGGCATCAAAGCGCATCGCAAAGTTGAATTCGTGCTTGCCAATGGACACAACCTCGCGTCGCACTGCAAGTACGCCGATGTCGTTTTGCCGGTGACGACCGATTGGGAACGCTATGGCAGTTTCCAATCCGGCAATCGCGACATGTTGATCTGGGCGAACCAGGTCGTGCAGCCGCTGTATGAAGCGAAAGACGATATGTGGATCGCGCAAGAACTCGGCAAAAAACTAGGGCTTGCCGCCGACAAAGTTTATCCGCTTACGCCGGCGCAAGGCATCTTCAATCAGCTCGCCGGCGCGAAAGTGATGAAGCCCGACGGCTCGGGCATGGAGAACTTGGTGACGATCACCGAAGATGACATCAAAGAGATGGGCGTCACCGGCAAGCCGCAGCAAGGTCGCATTACGATCAAAGAATATCGAGAAAAAGGCGTCTACTGCGTTCAACGCGCGATGGACGATAAACTGGGGTACACTGCATTTGAAGCGTACATCCAAGACCCAGTGAAAAACAAGGTCGCGACCAAAAGCGGGAAATTGGAGATTTACTCCAAAGCCGTGTCGGACTGGATCAAGGACTGTGGTTTCAACACAAAAGACCCGCTGCCGAAATACGATCCGCCGATCGAAGGGTACGAAGAAACGGTCAAGGATCCGAAATATCCGTTGCAGCTTTACACGATTCACTACATGCGCCGAAGCCATTCGAGTTTCGACAGCTTGCCGTGGCTGCGCGAAGCGTACCCGCAAGAGTTCATGATGAATCCGCTCGACGCGCAAGCGCGCGGCATCAAGCAGGGCGACATCGTCAAGATCACGAGCCGGCACGGCGCAGTCGTTCGCCCGGTCTATGTGACGGAGCGCATGATGCCCGGCGTGACAACTCTTGGCGAAGGCGCGTGGATCGACATTGACGAAGAAACCGGAATCGATCGCGGTGGCGCGACCAACACCTTGAACGGCGATTTTGCAACCGGGCAAGGACACAGCGGTCACAACACGTGCATCGTTCAAGTTGAAAAATGGAATGGGACACTGCCGCCGGATTCCAAGTGGGCACAGCGGATCCCGGTGAAGGGAGCGTAAGAGATGGCAAAGCAACTTGGATTTTATTTCGATGCGAGCGCGTGCATGGGTTGCAAAACATGTCAGGTCGCTTGCAAAGATAAGAATGATTTACCGGTCGGCGTCAATTTCCGGCGCGTGTGGCAGTATGGCAACGGGAGCTGGGTTCCGTCCGGCAAACTGTGGACGCCGAACAATGTGTTCGTGTATTCGGTGTCGGTCGCATGCAATCACTGCGAAAAACCGTCGTGCGCCGAAGTGTGTCCGACCGGTGCGTTGGCGAAACGCGCGGATGGGCTTGTCCTCGTCAATGCGGATCAATGCGTCGGCTGCCGCTATTGCGAGTGGGCGTGTCCGTACGGCGCGCCGCAGTTCAATGAAGCCAAGGGCGTGATGACGAAATGCAACGGCTGTGAAGACCTGCTCGCCCAGGGTCAGAACCCGGCATGCGTGGATGCGTGCCCAATGCGCGCGCTCGAGTTCGGCGACATCGCGGAATTGCGCGCCAAGCACGGCAACGTCAACGCCATCGAACCGCTACCGGTAGCGACGCTGACTTTTCCCGCGCTCGTCATCAAGCCGCATCGTCACGCGCAAGCGAGCGGCAAGGGCATGGGAAGAATTATAGATTTGGTTGAGGAGGCGTAAGATGAACGTTCGCGAATGGGCATTGATTACGTTCACGATTCTGGCACAGATGTCGGTCGGTTCGTTCATCGTGCTGGGCATCGTCCACTATTTCACCGCGAAGAAATCCGGCGAGAAACAGGCGGACGAACTCTCCGACCGCGCGCTCCTCGCGATCGGTCCCGTGCTCGCGCTCGGTATGGCGGCATCGCTTCTGCACCTCGGCAATCCGATCAACGCGTACAAAGCCGTGACGAACCTGGGAACCTCGTGGCTCTCGCGCGAGATTTTCTTCGGCGTGTTGTTCGCGGTGGCGGGCGCAGTGTTTGCGGTGATGCAGTGGAAAAAGATCGCGACATTCACGGTGCGTAACGTCGTCGCGCTGGTCGCGGCAATCATCGGCGTTGCGCTCGTGTACAGCATGTCCATGGTGTATATGATGCCGACGCGTCCTGGATGGAACGTCATCACAACTCCGTTGTCGTTCTACGTGACGACGTTGTTGTTGGGCGTGTTGGCAATGGGTGCGGCGTTCGTCGCAAACTATTGGTACGTGCAACGCAAGAATCCTGGGTGCGCGAGCGATCAATGCGTGTTGTTGCGCGACTCGCTCCGCTGGTTTGGGATGGCATCCATCGTACTGTTGGGTTTCCAATTCGTGTTGTTACCGTTGTGGGTCGCGTTGATGGCGGGCAGTTCCAGCGCCAGTGCAACAATGCTGGTGGGTGAATTCGGCATCGTCTTTGCGCTGCGTCTCGCGTTGGTATTCCTGGGTGCGGGCGTGCTGGGTATATTCCTGTATCGCGCCGCCTCGAGTCCGGGGCAAGAGAAGGTGATGGGCGCAGTTGCCTACGTTGCATTTGCATTCGTGTTAGTCGGTGAAGTATTGGGACGCTTCTTGTTCTACGCGACGGCGACGCATTTCGGCTTGCAATAAAACTCGTAGGGGCGGGATAACCCCGCCCCTACTATATCAACCAAATGAATCGAATCCTGGGATTGTTTTTCAGTATCGTTTTCGCATTCGTCCTCGCCGCGTGCCAGCAAGTCCCCCCCACACCGGCATCCGCGCCCACACCGGACACGTCTCTCATTCGCCAAGCGTGGCAAAAGAGTCCGCACGCCAACACGTTCGACCCAGGCAAGGGACCGAACACGTACTGCGCGCGTTGCCACTCGCCGCGCAACTGGGATCCCGCGGCAAAGATTGATCCGCAACCCAACTGCGTCTCGTGCAAATTCTCGTTCGATCCTGCAATGCGGATCGCGAAAGGCAATCCGCCGGTCGCTAAAGCGGATTGGAAAGACATCGGTTGCGAAGTGTGCCACACGACTGCGAACGGAGTAACCAGTTCGCAAATCGCGTGGCTCAACAACGCAAACGGACAGTACGAATCGGTCGCGAACGCGACGGCGTTATGCGAAAAATGTCACACCGACACCGAAACGATTCGGCACAAGCGCGATGTGTCGCAGAGCGCGCACAAGGATTACGCCTGTACGCGTTGCCATGACGCGCACTCCACCATTGCGAGTTGCTCGGCTCAAGCGTGCCACCCGAACGCGCTCGATCCCGCCAAGCCGATCCTTGGTCACGACAAGACGCACACGACCGTATCGTGTATCGCGTGTCACGATGCGGCGGGGATGAAAGTGGGCATCGAAAAAGGCAAAGATACCTGGATGACATTCCGCACAACCGAATTGATGGGACGCTCGACCACGGCGGTGTACAAATCACACAGCATTCAACGCGCGGTCAATTGCAACAAATGCCACGCGCCAAACAACCCCTGGGGACTCAAGACCGTCGAGAGCACGACGCGATGACGACATGGCGTTGGTTCAAACTGGTTGGGTTGCTTGTGGTTGTGCTGGGATTATTTGTGTGCGCGGGCAATCCAGCCAACGCGCAATCATCCTCGCTTTCTGTAACCATCTCGACTCCGCTTGAAAATGAGACATTTTACGCGGGACCCTATTCGTTGGTGTACAGCATTGACATCGCGGGCTGGGTCGTAACGAGTAATCCCGAACCCTCCCTCGTGCGTGTGCGGCTCGATGTGCTGGTCGGGAATCTAGTGGCGCAGACCACGACCGCGCGTTTACGCGACGATGGCGCGTTCTCGTTTGGGATGACGGTCAACGCGGATTCGTCCGCCGGCGAATTTTCGCCCGACCAACGGAACTGTGACGCGTGCCACTATTTGGCGAATGTGATCTTGCCGCGTGGTAAGGTAACGCTCCGCATCACCGCGCTGGAACCAAATGGCAAGCAAGCGACGGCTGAACGACATATTGTCGTGGATCGTTCCGGCTATGCAACAGTGCCGGTCAAGGTCGTGCGCGCGGATAACCCACAACAACCAGTGCCCAATATCCTAGTGAACGGTTCCACGCGTCTCTACATGTGGCGCACGCGACACTATACCGGCATCTCGGATGCGAATGGTCAGGCGCAGTTGCGTGTCGAAGCGCTGAGCCAAACGCCGACGCAATATTCGTTTCGCGTCGAGCCAACGGTCGTGGATGGCGTGTGGTTCGAAAGTGTTGCGCCGATCACGGTGACGCTCGCGCCGGGCGCGACGACGAATGCGCCGATCACAGTACGCGTGCGCAGTCGCACCGGTGAAATTACCGGCAACGTCAATGTCGCGATCAAACCCGTCGCGGTTCGCGCGATTCGATTGTCCGATGGCGCGAGCTATACCACGCAGATAACATCGAATGGCACGTTCGCGTTTGTCAATGTGCCGATTGGACAATACCTGGTTCTCGCGGATGACCGCGCGCTCGCCGAGCACGGATTCGCATCCACGCCACAAACGATTGACCTCGAATCTTCGCCCGCGATTTCAATGACCTTGCCGCTCGTCGCGACACAACGCGGTAAGACCCTGAGCGGAACACTGCGCGATTCAAAAAACGCGCCTCTGCCATTCGCGTGGGTGACGCGCGAAAAAACCGGCATCGTGCAGAATGCGCTGCCAAGCACCGGCGCGTACACGCTCGACGATGTACCGCGCGAGTCGTTGACGCTGGTCGCATCCGCTCCCGGCTATTTCTACCAAGCGCAAGTCGTTGATGCCGCCGCGAACAGCGTCGCCGATTTCACGTTGACACGACGACCGGAAACACAATCTATCGCGTGGGGCAATGGCGAAATCGTTGCGCCGCCCGAATCCCAGGTTCGCGTCGAAAAACAAACTATCGCGCTCGAGTACGGTTGGCTATGGGGCAATGGCGGAGATTCGGCTGTGACGATTCGCGTGGCGGACGCGACCATCACGTTGCCTGCCGGTCAATTCGCGCTCGAATATTTTCCGGATCGTCCGGTGTGGTTGTATTTGATGGATGGCGTTGCAAACGTTCGTTCGTCGCGCGGCGAAACGTTAGTGCGCGGCGGTGAGATGCTCGTGCTGTCAAATCCAGGACGCTTGACGCCCGTCCCGCTCGACGCGGTTGTGATCGCGGCGCTGCATCCAACGAGCGCCTCACCCATCACGCCGATGTGGGAATCGAATCTCGATGCGCGCCTGCGGGACCAACTCGCGCAAATGGGCATTAGCATCGCGCAAGTGACCACATTTGTAACCTATTTTGTCATCATCTTGGTACTTGGCTTGTCACCTCTCTGGGCTATCATCTGGTGGTGGCGACGACGTCGCCCACGCGAAAACTAACAACCGGAATGGCATAGCCAATTTCTGTCGTCGAAACACACGGAAATACACAGAGTCATTCTTCTGTGCGCTTCCGTGTGTTTCTGTCGCAAGTGGAGTAGGCATGGAATCGAATTGGAACGAACTCTTGACCGGCGAAATGTTGACCTTTGGATTGCTCAGTAAAGCATTCTACGTGTATCCGGAAAAGACGTGGTTGCAGTCTCTGGTGGAGGGCGATATTTTTTCCGAAGCGCCGTTTGCATCCAACCAAGCCGAGGTGGAATCCGCGCTCGAATTATTGCAAGCGTGGAGTCGCGGCATATCGGACGAAGCGCTTGAGGATGTCCGCATGGATTACACGCGGTTGTTCATCGGACCCGGCAAAGTGTTGACGCCGCCGTGGCAATCCGTGTACTTTAGCGAAGAGCGTTTGACGTTTCAAGAAGAAACGCTCAAGGTGCGCGAGTGGTACCGGCGTTTTGGACTCCAAGCCGAAAAAATTTACCAAGAGCCGGACGATCACATCGGACTCGAACTCGAATTCATCGCGCACCTTGCCAAACTGGGTCTGCGCGCGCTCGAACAGAATGACAAAGCCAAGTTCGAAGAGACGCTCGACGCGCAGAAACGCTTCATGGTTGAGCATTTGTTGCGCTGGGCATTCGGCTGGTGTGAGCAGGTTCACGCGCAGTCGCACACCGATTTTTATCGCGGCATCGCGCTCCTCACGCGTGGAGCCGTCCGCGAAGCCGCCACGATACTGGATGTGAAAATCCCCGTAGGAACGAAGGCGTGAACCTTTTTTCAGTCGCCGGCAAACTCGCGCCGGCGGATCAACCGCCGGTCTCGCTCGAGGCGACGCGGTGTGTGCGCGCGAAAGATAAACGCTCGACGTGCGAATTGTGCGTGCGCGGTTGCCCTGTCAACGCGTTGCGTTTGGATGCGCCGATCGCGCTCGACGAAAAAGCGTGCGTCGCGTGCGGCTTGTGTTTGCGCGTGTGTCCGGTCGGCGCATTCGCCGGCGACGATAGCGCGGCGGACATTTTCAATTGCATTGCGCGTCTGTCCGCGACCCAGGTCGTCGAACTTGTCTGCGCGCGTCATCCCGCGCCGGAAAAAGGATTGATCGAAAACGCGACGGTTATTCGTACCAGCGCCTGTCTCGCCGCGCTCGGGTCTTCGACGTATCTGCGCTTGCTTACCCAGGTTTCCCAGGTCGCCATTCGGATGGATGCGTGTGAAGAATGTTCTATCGGACGCGTGCAACCGGAAATTGTGAACGCGCTCGCGCCCGTTCGCCAATTATTTCCCGAACGCGTCATTGCCGTGACTGACCGACCCAGCACCGATGCGAAAACGCGCGTCGTGTACGACGCCAAAGCGCCGCCCGTCTCGCGGCGCGATTTCTTGCGCGTGTTGACCGGCGAATCAGTCCGCACAGCCGTGCGCGCGTTCGCCAACGAAAGCGCTGATGCGCCAGCGGGCAGTGTCTTGCCGCGCGAGCGTGTCCGCTTGATCAATGCGCTCAAGCAACTCGCGCTCGGCGAGCAAAATGTCCCCGCGCAATTTACCGGCGTGATTCGCCTGACTGCCGATGATCAATGTACCGCGTGCGGCGTTTGTGCGCGCGCATGTCCGACCGGCGCGTTGCAATTTTCAACAACCGAAGGCAACGCGTACCGACTGACCTGTGCGGTTGCGAAATGCACAGACTGCGGTGTGTGCCTCGATGTGTGTGAACCGCAAGCGTTGCATCGCAATGGCGCGCCGAGCATCGCGGAACTGGTCGCGGCAGAAGCGATGGTTTTGAAAGCCGGCGCGCTCAAACAATGCGCGAAATGCAACGCGCTCTTCGCCGACCACATTCCGGGTACTCTCTGCCCGATCTGCGATTTCCGCCGACGCAATCCGTTCGGCAGTCTGCGCCCGCATACCGCGCACGAGGGGCAATCATGATTGTCGAAATTACTCGCGACAACATCGCGCAAATCAAGAATCTCCATCTGGCAAACTACGCGGCGATCTACGCCAAGATCCAACAGGATTTTTTTGCGCGCATCCGCGCGCTGGGAGTGGAATTTGATCCGCGCGATGATCGCGCCGAGGCGCAAACCAAGATTGCGAACGTGGTGAGCAAGGGCGCGGTTCTCCGCAACGACGACAAGAGCATCTACGTAAACCACATTTCTCCCGCGTGTGCGGCGTGTCAGACCGGTCTGGGAACGGCGACGTTTTTCATCTCGCTCAAGTGCCATCGCAATTGTTTTTTCTGCTTTAACCCGAATCAGGAAAATTACGCCGAGTTCCAAACGCAGAAACGCAATTGCGTTCGCGAGCTGGAAGAGATTTATCAAAGCGGCGCGCGCCTGGAACACCTCGCGCTTACCGGCGGCGAGCCGCTCTTACATCGCGCCGAGGTAGTCGAGTTTTTCAATTACGCCAACGAAAAATTTCCGCACGCGTACAAACGCCTCTACACGTCCGGCGACCATATTGACGTCGAACTTTTGACCGCGCTGCAACGCGCACGCCTCGACGAGATTCGTTTCAGCATCCGCCTGTATGATTCCGAGCAAGCGCGGCGACACACGTACGACCGCATCGCGCTGACCAAAGCATACATTCCCAACGTGATGGTCGAGATGCCGGTGTTGCCCGGCACATTGCCGGAGATGAAGCAGGTGTTGACGCGACTCGATGAACTAGATGTGTCCGGCATCAACCTATTGGAATTTTGTTTTCCGTTGAACAACGCCGACATGTATCGCGACAAAGGCTATCGCATCAAGCAACGCCCATTTCGCGTGTTGTACAATTACAGTTACGCCGGCGGATTGCCGGTCGCGCAAAGCGAGTCCGCGTGTCTCGATCTCGTCGAGTTTGCGCTCGACCAGAAATTGAAACTGGGTGTTCACTATTGCTCGCTCGAAAACAAACATACCGGTCAAGTCTATCAACAGCATTTCGAACAAAAGATTCCGGCGCATCTTTATTTTTCGCCGCGCGATTATTTTCTCAAATCGGCAAAGGTGTTCGGCAAAGACCTCCATCAAGTCTTGCCGATTTTCGAGCGAATGCGTTACCGCGATTTTCAACGCAACCGCGATCGGTACTATCTCGAGTTTCACGTCGAGAAAATTGCCGCGCTGAAAGACCTCGCCATCGAAATCGGCATCGCGACGAGCGTCATGGAAGCGCGACCAGATGGCGCAGTGATTCGTGAACTAAAAGTGGATCTGACGACGCCGCAAACATTCGACCTCGCGACCGATGTGTAAAAATCACCCAAGCGGGTGATGACACGGCGGCGCTCAAGTCGTATAGTAGTCGTGTCATTTAACAAGTTGAAATTTCTCCAAGCTCGCACGCCTGTGGCGATTCGCTATGGCTAACGAGCCGGACTCTGAGCAAATCTCAGAGGACACTTTTTTCTGTAAAAAAGTTGTCGTGGGTACGCGCGGAAACGCGCGTGCCTCCGCACTATTTGGAAAGGAGAATCTGGTTGGTTGAGCGTGTTTGCTTTGCCAGACTCTTTTCCGAGTCTGGCAATTTTTATTTGTGAGGAACCATCATGCAGGATTTAAGAATGTTGTTCGAAGCCAGCGCACACCAACATCACCAGCATCTTTGTCCGCGCCAAGTGCTGGGGGTGCGCATGGGCATGTACGCCGGTGAATTGCTCGACCTCGAACTGCCGCAAGACGACAAACGCCTGTTCGCGTTCGTCGAAACCGATGGCTGTTTGATTGACGGAATTTCGAGCGCAACGAATTGTACGATTGGACATCGCACGATGCACGTAATTGATTACGGCAAGACCGCCGCGACCTTTGTGGACACGGAAACGAATCGCGCCATTCGCGTCTGGCCACGGCTCGAATCGCGCAAGCGCGCGGTACGTTACGCGCCCGACGCGCCGGATCGTTGGCACGCGCAACTGGCGGCGTACCAAGTAATGCCGGCGAATGAACTCTTGAGCGCGCAACAAGTCGTGCTGACCGTTTCGCTCAAGGCGATCATTAGCAAGCATGGCTTGCGCGTCGTGTGCGAGCAGTGCGGCGAAGATATTATCAACGAACGCGAGGTGCGCGCCGAAGGACAAATTCTGTGTCGTGCCTGTGCCCTCGGCGCGTACTATAGCGTAATCGGAATGCGGAATTCAGAATGCGGAATTCAGAATTCCGGAGATAGAAGAAAAATTCTGACTCCGGGATTCTGACTTCTGATTTTTGATCGTGGGATTCCAACATGCAAGACACGTTTGGTCGAAACATCGTGTACATGCGCCTCGCGGTCACCGAGGCGTGCAACTTTCGTTGCGCGTACTGCGCGCCCGATGGGTATGTTACGCCAGCCACTTTGCCGCTGACGTTGCGCGAAATCAAAAGCGTCGTTCGTTCAGCGGTTGCCCTGGGTGTGACCAAGATTTGGCTGACCGGCGGCGAGCCGCTCTTGCGCCGCGACATTGGCGATATCGTCTAAAGGATTGCGCCGATTGACGGTATCCGCGACCTCGCACTGACGACGAACGGATTTCTGCTCGAACGACTAGCCCAGCCGCGCGCCAATGCTGGGTTTCGCCGCGACCGCTTCGCGCAGATCGTTGGTGTGGACGCGTTCGACGCGGTCTGGGCTGGGGTGTCATCACCGTTCGATTGTGATTGGCGATTCGGCAGTCGCGTTGCCGCACGTGACGATGACGACACCGCGCCCCGGTCGCGCCTCTGACGGAATCTTCCATCCCCACGCGACATTGCCGCTGCCATCGGCTTTCTGGTTTGCGCCGGGGATATTTACGAAACTGCCCGCCGTCGAAACATACATCAGCGAGCACAGCGCATTCGGCGATGTTTGGACGACAACCTGGGCGTTGCCTCCCGGTCGCACGACCGAGACTGACACAAAGCGTACCTCAGAATTCGTTTGCGCCGGCGTAGCGGTCGGACTCGCCATCGAACCTGGCTTTGCCGTTGCGGTGCGGGAAATTGGACGCGTTGGCGTCGCACTGATCTTGGAAGCCGGGGTTGGTGTGGTCTTGCCGGGCGCTACTGATGTTGCTTTGCCGGGTGTGCCGGTAGAGCGCGTGAGGGTCGCGCTCGATTGCCGAGTGGGCGTTGCCGTAGACGCAAGAGTTAAGGTGGGGGTGAATGTGAGCGAGGATCGCCGCGTGAAAGAGGGTTGCGGCGTTGGTGTCGGCGTGTCCACGCGGACTGCTTCGGCAGACGGCGCGCGAAAACCAAACACATCCAGCACAACCAAAAACACACTGCAAACCAACAGAACACAAACTGCAAGAACGGCAATGACTAACCATTGATTCGTGGACATGAGAATCTCATATGGCAGACTCGCGGTGCAGACAGTATCGTAGAGACGTTGCGTGCAACGTCTCTACGATACCGTAATCCCAATCGGAATTCGCTCTAGAACTTGCCTTTCGCACTAGGGCGTGTAGGAATAGCCGATGCCATGATTCGCGCCGTGACAACTGATATAGCACGTTCCAGTCGTGCCATCCCAGTACCACGCCGATTGGGAATTGAATCCGGTATTGGGTGTCACCACCGCCAAATCAAAATTGATTAACCGCAACTGCTCGCTCCCGTGCGAGTTGTGGCAAACATAGCATGGTGCGCGCGCGCCACCAGACCCCGCGTGTACTTGGTGCAGATTCGTCTGCGTTCCCAAACGGAAACGCGTGTTAGTGGCTTCTTGATTGTTCGCGGGCGCATAGGCACTACTCTTGTGGCATTTGAAACACACCTCGCCCGCGCCGAGCGCGTTCGCTCCATTCGAATCCACTGTGCTATAGTTGTTCGCGCCGTCGAGCAGATGCAGCCGTGGTGAACCGTGCGGACCACTCGCGCCGGTCGCCGGCGTCGCATTGGTGTGACAATCCGTGCAGTACACCATGCTCGTTGCCGACCACCCCGTAACAAATCCTCCGGCAGGCGCAGATGAATTCTTGCCCGGCGCGACAACCGGATGGAAACTCGCATTGTAAGGATTGAGCATCTGCGCGAGATCGCGACTATCCAAGACTTGCCGTGTATTCGCGCTCGTGAGTTTCCGCAAGCCGTTCGTGGTGTATGCCGCGCCATTCCAGCCATCGGGTTGATAGGTCGGCAACATGGTGTAACTCGAATGGCACTTGAAGCAGACTTGATAATCGCGTTGCGCTTGCGCCATCCAAGTAAATGCGAACGGCGCGCCGGTTGCAGTCCAGGTCGGGTCAACGCCAGACACGGCGTACATCTCCGGTTGAATCATCGGCGCTTGAGTCGCCCCGGCGATTGAATCGCGCGTGGCATCGTGCGGTTGATGGCAATCCTCACATTCAATATGGCGATTCGCGCCGCCAAACACCGCGCCGCCCGTTTCCCCAACGCGATGAATTCCGCTCGTGCCGGCAATTTCATGTTTGAAGAAACTCGTCGTCGTGTTCGCGTAACTCGTGAACGCGGGTTGAACGTACGTCCCGTTGCCAATGCTCGTGTGGCAAGTAAAACAAACATTCTCCTCGTGCCACGCCCGACGCACCACCGTCCCACTACCCGTATGCGAACGATGACAACCGGCGCAACTGTCCGTCGTCGGCGTGTAGGCAACATGCGGATCGTTCGTGATCGGAACCTTGGTCGCTGCGCGCGCCGGTAGAACCGGCGTGGGCTGGGCAGAGTTCGGTACATTCAAGCGCACTTCGTCCAAATAATACGTAATCGCATCCGTCATGCCCCCCACGCGCGCCCAACTGAAACGCATCTGCGCGGCATTGACCTGGGTCTGGTTGGTGAACTGCGTCGAGACCGAATACGTGCGCGTGACCACAGCGGTCGGCAGACGGCTGCCCGCGTTAAACGTTTCGAGCGTCGTCCAAGTCGTGCCGTTGTTCACTTGGAGTACTACGGTGTCGTCGGTATGCGCGCCGACAACATAGAACTTGGCATCCAGTGTCACCGGCGAACCGATCGTTGAAAAAGGAACGTCGCTGATCGCGCTAATCGTCCAGTCGCCGGTCGTTTGTCCGGTGGCAACCGCGCAGGTCGCGTACGCGTTGTTGAACGCCATGTCAATGCTGTTGTTCGTGTTCGCCAGCGAGCAGTTGGTTTGCGTTTGAGCCGTGCCCCACAAACCCATCGGCGCAAGAATGCCGGCGCTGTTGTTCCACGGTGGGGGAGTGACGATTGGCGTGATTGCTATCGTCGCAGTGAGGGTTGTCGTCGCCGAAAGCGTAGCCGTCGCGGTAATGGTTCGCGTTGCGGTTGGCGTTGCAGTTGGCGACGCCGTGACAGTCGCGGTTATGGTTTGTGTCGCGGTTGGCGACAGGGTAGTAGTCACGGTTGTCGTTCGCGTCGCGGTTGGCGACACCGTGGCAGTTGCGGTGATTGTTCGCGTTGCCGTTGGCGACACCGTGGTCGTCAGCGTAGCCGTGCGCGTGATCGTATTCGTCGCAGTTGCCGTGCGCGTTCGCGTTTTTGTGGTGGTTGCCGATGCCGTTAGCCCTGCGGTTGGCAATCGGGTTGGGCTGGCAGATGGCGTTGGCGCGGCGCTGGGCGTTGCCGATGATGGCGCGGTGGGTATGCGCGTCGCGGTGCGCGTCCAGGTCGAACTGGGGGGAGCGGTTATCAGCGCCGTTGCCGATGCGGTCGGCGAACGGGTGAGCGAATTTGTCATCGTCGCGCTGGGTTGCGCTTTGGGCGCGACGGTCGGCGACGCGGTGGATGTGCGCGTGAGTGTTGGCGCTTGCGTCGCGGTGGCGGTGAGCGTTGGCGCGCGTGAATTCGTCGCAGTCGCCGACGCGACGCGTGTGTTCGTCGCCGTGTTCGATCCAACCGTGCCGGGCGCGCCATTGGCAGAACCAGGGCAGACAAAAGAAACCGCAATCATCAGAACGACAAAAACGATCCAACCAACGAGCGGGATCAGGCGTTGGCGCGACGCGCGATTCCGCTCGGGTTCGATCAATCGTTCGGGCATTCCTAGATTATCGTTGGGCTGGATGATTTCTGACACGGTACGCTCAATCTAGTCGCGCTATTTTCCCTTGCCGCGCAAATTCGTGTGGCACGATTCGCAGGGTTGAGATCCATCTACCCCCGGATGGCCGGCTGGAAGTTGAATTGCATTGCGCGCCGAGGTCGCACTCACGGTTGCCCGGCGCGGCGTCGTGTCGCGCGGAACGCTTGGGTGTGTGGCGGCGGGAACCGGCGCGGACGGAGACGCAGAAACCGGCGCGGGCGTCGGCGTTGCTATATTTGACTGGGCGCGCGCGGGTTCATTCGGCGTGAAGAACATGTGCGCGCCCACCCAGGCAACGACGAAGAAGAAAACGATCAGCAACCCCAGTCCCAGGATTATCGCAACGCGAGTTTCTGCGCGATTCACTCTGGCTCTTTTCTATTTCTGGTGGCAGTTTTCGCACACGCCGCGATTGTCCATTCGCAGCAACGCACTATTGTTGGTCGGTTGCACATTCGCGGCGTACCCGCTGGCGTTAACGTTCGTCCCATGTGCGCGATGACACGTCAAACAAAAGACCTGGTCGTTCGCGTTCGCGCCATCGCCGAGCGGATCTTCGAGCGGCAAGGTGGTCGTTAGACCGCCCAGCGTCATGTTCATCCGGTGGCGATAGCGGGTGACCAGACCTCTGCCATCTTCCGCGTTGAACGGCATCGCCGAGATTTGTTGTTGGTACGTAAAATGACAACCCGTGCACCAATCGCCCAATCCCAAACGATAGCGCGGCGTGGTGTAGTTGGCGACATAACCGAGTTGATCCGGGCGTTGTCCGCCGGTTTCATTCGACGTGACCAACACATAGCCCGGCGGGTCTTCTTGTTGCGCGCTAGGAGGATGCAAACGTTGTTGCAGCAAACGATAATTGCGTCCGCCGTGTGGATTGTGGCAACTGGTGCAGGTCAACGGCATCGTAACGTTTTGTCCACGCCCGGGGAAGGTTGCCCACGCGTTGGCGCTAATGCCCCATTGCGGCGCGCCGGGCCATACCAAACCGGATTCGTCGTTGTGGCAGCCGGCGCAATCGTACGTACTGGTCCAAGTGGTACCGCTGCCCCACGCGTTGCGGTACGTTCCGTCTACGCCGTGGGACGAAGTTACCGACCTTGCCTGATAATTTGTAAAACCACCGCCGAGCAAACTACCGCCGCCGCCGTTGAAGATTCCATCTTGCACATTCGTCAACGCGCCGCTGCTCGTGTTGCCGTGACACGTGAAACACAGACCGGGTACTTGCGTAATCAACAACCGGCTCGCGCCCGCGCTGTGCGCGCGATGACAACCGGCGCAGGCGTCCGTCGTCGGACTATAATTTCCGTGCGGTCCGCCGTTGGCAAATGTGACCGGCGATACGCCGAGTCCAACGACGACTAGAAATAGAACAGCTAACACGACTGGGAAGAAAACTGCGTTAGAAAACTTCATCGTCTCCCTCGTTTACGTTTCTTCTTGATCGGATGGCAATCGAAAGCCAGCCAAGCCATCTTCGAGCGCGCGAATCGTCTCGCGCAAATGCTCCAGCTCCACCGATAGATGCGGATGCGCGGAGAGCAAGGTTTCCGTGAGAGCCGCCGCGCCACGCGTCGTCGTTCGCAGATGATCCACGCGCTGATCCAGTCCCGTTAGCATCTCGACCGTTGCTCGTTCCAATTCTCTCAGCCATTGGTATGGGATGGTCCACCGTTCTCCGATGGAACCGGCGATGCGCGAACACCCCCCGAACGCGCATCAACCAGCGACGTGCGAACCGCGCCCGCCGGCATTTCAACTACCGATGGGATGTCATCCGTTTTACACGCGGTCAACACCACGGCAAACGACAACCCAGCCCAGAGCACCAACATGCCTAACTTTTTTTCGAATGTTGCTTTCACGATGCGTACTCGACCACCTGGTCCTGACGCTTACTTTTTCACGGTGTGACACATCGTGCAATCCTGGCGACCTTCCAGTTTGTGCGGAATCAAGGCAGGCATCGTGGCAATCGGCGAATGGCACATCGTACACATCGCATCGGTGCGCTTGACGTGCGTGACCGGCAATACCTTGAGCACCTTGGCAGAGTGACATGCCGAACAACCCGGTTTGTCCGCGACCGAATGCGGCGCTGATGGAACCGCGATTTCTGATTCGTGGCAGATCACGCAGGTAATGCCCGTTCGATTCTTGTGACTGACCGGCAAGAGCACGACTCCCTTAGCGCTGTGACAATCGGCGCATGATTCGTGACCTTTGACCAAGTGCGCGACCGCGGGCGGTTTAACGACCATCGGATCGTGACACGCCAGGCACATCGTATCGGCGCGACCTTTGTGCGTAACGGGTAAGGCATTCGCCATCTTGCCCTCGGTGTGACAACCCGAACACGCTCTCCGTACTCCGCCGGTGGTGTGCGCGATCGCGGGGATCGCAACGGTTGAGGGCGAGTGGCACATCGCGCATGTTTGCTCCGAACGCCGGCCGTGCGATGACGGCAGCGGCGACATCGCTTTTGCCGCGTGACAGGTATCGCATTTTTCGCGTCCGGGCGTCTTGTGTCCGATTTGCGGTACCGTTAGCGCTGCTTCGTGACAAGCCGTACACATTTTGTCGGTGCGCTCCTTGTGCGAGGCAGGCAGAACTGGGACGCTGGAGATCGGAGCCGCGGCGGGCTTGGCGTGGCACGCTGAGCAAGTCGTTTTGCTTTGCGTATCGTGCGCCACAGCCGGTACCGACGCGATCACTTTATTGTGGCACATCGCGCACGTTTTATCGGAACGTCCGGAGTGATCGGCGGGAAGCGGCGCGATTTGGTTTGGCGCGTGGCAGGCGGAACACGTTTCGCGCCCTTTGGCGCGGTGCGCGACCACCGGTATCTGCGCGGATTGCGCGATGTGACACGCCAGGCAGGTTTTATTTTCGCGTCCTTCGTGCGACGCCGGCATGGGCCACATGGACAAGTGACACGCGAGACAATCGCCGCGTCCTTCGGTGGCGTGCGGCACGCGCGGTCCCACTTGCACTTGGATTACCGGCGTCGGCGTTGGTGGAATCGGCGTCGCCGTCGGTTCAGGCGTCGGCGTAGCAACAACCGGAATTGGCAGAGGACCGCAGGCAACCAGCGCCAATGTGATTAAGAGTGCAACCAAAATAATAATTGCAGTTCGATGCCAAGTGAGTCGTGGAAGAAAAGACATGTGTTTCCCCATGTTGCGCGTGCAGGATTGGATACAGGTTGGGAGGGGAGATGTTTCCTCCCCTCCTTCCCTTGCGTGCGACGCTTGGCTTACTTGTTGTGGCAAGCTTGGCAAACGCCGCGGTTGTCGAGACGGAGCAGTGACGAACCCATTGCCGTTGTACCGCCGGGTCGTAGCACTGCACCTGAGTACGTGCCCATCGCCGCGCTCGTGCCGTGAACAACGTGGCAAGTCAAGCACGCCGGCGCGCCGTTCGCATCGCTGCTGCTGATGTTCGATCCGTCCGTGCGATGGCGATAGTTGTAGATCGAATCACCCGATGGATTGGTCGAACCGGAGCCAGCGCCGGTCGCGTGGATACGGGTGTGGCAACGCGCGCACCAGGTGCTGATCGTGGCGATCTTACCATTGTCCGCATCGTTGTCGCTGGCGGCGGGATAGTTCTGACCATAGTAATTGCGAGTGGCGCTACTGACCGTGTACGTCTTGGTCGTAACGTCCGAAACGGTGAGGGCAGTGCCACCCAACGTGGGACCCCCAGCCCCCATCTTTGGGCTGGCGCGCAAGATGCGGTAGGTGGCTTCATTCGTCGCACCCGATCTGCCGTGCGGGTTGTGGCAGGTGTGGCATTCGAGCGTAAAGGTCGTGCCCGCGCCGCTATTGAGCGCGCCAATACCCCAGATCGTGTCGCCGGTATATCCGGTCATACCATTGACCCGGTGTTGGGATACGGTTGCCGCTGAAGTGGAGGCGCCATCCAGATTGGTGTCCATCCTAGCGAAAGCAAACCCGCCGCCTTTGAGCGACGTGTTCGCGCCGCCGGTAACCCACAATCCATCCAGCACATCGGTGCCCGCGCCACCACTCGTCACGCCGTGACAGGTCATGCACAACGCGTACGACGTGGTGGCTACCAAGAGACTAGGACCAACGCCTGTGTGCGCGCGGTGACAACCCGCGCACGCATCGGTCGTTGACGTGTAGCCGCCGTGGGGACCATTGTCGGCGAACGCGCCGCTTACCCACACGATGGTGAGTGTGAGCACCAGCGCAAGCACAACAAGCCAACGAAGTTTCATTTTTTCGTGCCTCCTCCAAAAAGATGTCTGAGCAAGATCCTGGGTCTAATTTCTGGTTTACGCTTTTTCCTCCTTTCCCTTCATCGCATTCATTGATGTTGAGATTCGCTTTTGGAAATCCGACAGGTCTCGGATTCCAAATCATTTTCTCAACGTCAATTGGTGAACGGCATCGCCCCCGTTAGCGTTGCCCCCATCATGAGGCATCTGATCGAATGCCGTCTCATTTGAGGCGATGGCAGGCGCGACACGTATCATTCGTCCGCCCGGCATGATCGCCGGGAACTGGACGCGCTCCCGAACCACCTTGCAAATGACAGATCAAACAATTTTCGTGACCATCCGCCGAATGAGCCGCCGGTCGCGCCGTTGGTCGCGGGGCGCTCGCGCTCAATGGGTGACAACCCAGACACATTTCATTCGTTCGCCGCGCATGATCCTTGGGCACAGAAAAATACGTGTTCCCTTTGTGGCAGTACAGACAATCGGCTTTGCCCACGAGACTATGCGGCACGGCGACTGGCGGCGGCAACGGCGTCGGCGGAAGACGGGTTGCGAATGGCGCGGGCGTGGATGTCGCGCCGACTGTTTCGACACTGCGCGTGCGTTTGGAAATGGGCGTAGCATAGTTCGGATCCTTGGAGGAGAGACCTGGGACGGCGGTCGGCAATGCTGCGCGCGCTGGCAATGGACTTGCGCGCGTGCTCAACAGCACGAGCGCCGACATGACGATCACGACCAGGATCACTCCAACCAAAGCAATCAACGCCAACGTCCGTTTCATGCTAATTCATCAATAGACCCACACTTGCACGCGATTGTTCACGCGGTCGGCGATGTAGAGTCGCCCGGTCTGGTCAATCGCGATATCGTTGGGGTAATTGAATTCGCCATCATCCACGCCGTAATCGCCAAAGGTAAACAGCAGCTCGACTTTATCTTTCGCTGTGTCATACACCTTGATTGTGTGCGCGACGGCATCCACGACGTACAAGCGATCATCGCCGTCAATGGACATCCCGCGCGGCAGACTAAATCCTGGGATCGTGAACAGCAGATTGCCCGGTTTGTCGAAAACCTGCACGCGTCCGTTATTGCTGTCGCTCACGTAAAGACGTTCGCGCGCGTCCAGCGCGATCGAGTTTGGGAACGACAATTCGGTCGGACCGGTCCCAGCGCCCTCTTTGCCAAATTGCGCGACCAAGCCGCCCTCTTTATCCACAATCATTACGCGATGTTTGCCCTTGGTCACTTCGGTAAAATAGAAAACGTCATCCTCCAAACGAATCCCCATCGGTTGCCAGCCATCTTTGGTCGGCGGTGTGAGACTCGATTGAAAGTTGCCGCCCGCGTCGTACAGATCCAGCGAGCGACGAATGCGATCGGTCACAAAGACCATGCCGGCGCGATCAACCGCGACGTACACCGGCGCGCGTCCCGGCACCTGGGATTTGGGCGGCGCAAAATTGAACAACTCTTTGCCCTCGCGATCGAACGCGTGAATCAAACGATCCCCGCCGCTTTCGGCGACGTAGAGCCGGTCGCCCTCGGCGGTCACCGCGACGCCGACCGGCTCGATGATCCCGTAGATCGAAAAAAGATAGTGCGGCTTGAGACCCTTGGTCAGCGCCTGCGCCGGTCCCGGCAACGCTTTGCTGAGCGCCCGGCGCGTGATCAGGTAGTACGACCAGGTAGAACAGATGCAGAGCAATAGCACCAACAACAACAGCAGAAGCAACCAACGCTTCCAACCGTGGCGGCGTTTGTCCTCTGCGGCTGCCGGTTCGGTTTGTAATTCAGGAGGCGGAATTTCCATGTCGCTCATCGCTAGTTGCCTTTCGAGATCCGACCCAGCGCTTGCTGCGCGGCGATGTCATTCGGATATGTCTTCAAGAATTTGTTCAGCGCGGCGATGGCTTCATCGCGGCGACCTAGTTTTTCGTACGCCAGCGCCAAACCGTAGTTTGCCTGCACGATCTCCGGCGATTGCGCGAGCACACCTTCGAGTTGTTTGGACGCGTCATAGTATTTGCCTTGCCAGAGTATGACCATCGCGCGCGCGTACGCGGCTTGCTGGGTCTTGCCGACCGCCGCGTAACTTGTCGCGAGTCCCTGGTATGGCTCGACGAAACCAGGATCGAAGCGTAACGCTTCTTGAAACGCGCGGATCGCGTTTTCGTGATCGGTCTGTTTTTGGTAAACCAGTCCAAGCAGGTGGAGCGCGTCCGCATCGGTATAATCAATCGCGAGCGCGGCTTGCAGCGCTTCGACCGCTGGCGGATAGTTGCCCTGCTCCAGGTAGAGCACACCAAGTTGATAATAGACGGCTTCCAACGGCTTGCTCATCTTGGCGAGCGGATTGTCGCGATTCAACTCGACAACGCGGGTCAATTGCGTGACCGCCGCCGAATAATTTTTCTTTTGCTTGTACGCTTTGCCCAGCAACATCATCGCGCCTTGATGCTTGGGATCAATCTTGAGCGCCTCTTCGCCCTGTTGAATCGCCTGGTCAACCATGCTGCTGTCGAGATAGTACGTGGCGACTGAAATGCGTAGATCGGGATTCTGGGGATTCTTGACGACCATCTCTTCCAGATGCCGTGCTTGACGATCCAACACGCGTTCGTTGGAATGCGTGTATCGGTCAAGATAGTAGAAAGTCGTAAAGCCCCCCGCCGCGAGCAAAACCAGGAGCGTGAGCGCCCAGAGAATCAAATTCTCGCGGGCGAAAAGTTTTTGTCGAGTTAGCATCTTTTCCTCGTGACATCAAAACAAGCCCTGTGCAATGGAAATAAATTCCATCCCACAAGGCTCGTTCTAAACCTTGGGCGAATTGGAAATGCCGCCATGGCATTTCCACATCAAGCTTGTCGCGTTCAGCCGAACTAGTTTTCGACCTTGACTCGATGAGCGCCGCGCGCGCGTCCCTGCCCGCGATACTCGTCCAAGAGCGCGCTGCTCGCGGACGGGCACAGAAACACATCGCCGCGCGCGACGGTTTCGACCGCCTGGGTCAGTTCGGCGATAGATTCGCGATGCGAGAGGTACCCTTTGACGCCGGCGCGCAAGAGCCGAATCGCCAGTGCGCGATCTTCCATCTCGGTCAACGCAATAATACTGAGCGAAGGAACCTGGGTCTTTAACTCTTCGATCATCGCAAAGATGCGCGGATCATCCTGGGGAATATCCAGCAACAGAATATCGGGTTGAACCCGGCGCGCGTTTTCGACGGCGGCGTACCCTGCGTTGCTCTCGCTAATCATTTCAGGAGGCAAGCAGTTCGCCAACAGCGCTTGCAATCCAGCGCGGAGCAGAACAAAATCACTGGATACCTGGACGCGTATCGTGCTCAACGATTACCCCACTCTGAAGGATCCCATCAAAAGAAAAACCGACCATCGAATTTTACGGTCGGTTACGCCACTCGCTTCCCCCAGCATAGGCGTCCAAAATATAGCTGAAGTTCAATGCGTCCGTTTAATTGTCATGTTCTGGATCGAGCTGTGTATGCACGATAACATGCGCCAGCCGATTAGTGAATACTCCTAAATGACAATCCACCTAACGGAAAGGGATTATGTTCGAGAAGAAGAAACCGCGCCAAGTAATGGAAAGGGATTACGCGAGAGGAGCCATCCCTTTAAGGGAGAGGGAATTGCCTCCTCGCCCCTTCGGGGCGAGGATTGAGGTGCAATCGCCGTGCTGACTTTGCACGCGCCCTGGCAATGGACCGTCCCCTTTTGACTTGGAAGCAATCGCGCCGTATAATAAAGTTACCAATGGACGCGTGCAATGATTTGCGACGTGACAGGTGATGAATGCCTCGTCTTTCTTTCTAGACAGGCATTTTTTCATTTTGGGCGCACCGCCAGTACTCGCGAGGGTTCATGAATATTTCCTCTAGGGCTCGTCCCAAGCTGGGAATGACGCAGCGACTTATCTTCGGGTTCTGGGTCTTAACGCTGTTAACGATGTTCGCCTTCGTCGCGACCATTGGCACGCTGATGCAGGGACGAATGAATCTGGGTACGGATACCGCGTTGCGCGCGCAGGCGCGCATCTTCCAAACGACATTACAAAATGAGGAACGCTTTCTCATCGCGGAGGCAGTCAGTGCGACGAACTTGGAAGGTATGAGCGACGCGCTGCAAGCCAAAGACACGCTCCAACTCAAACGCCTCTTGCTTCCCTTCCTCTCGGCTCATGAGCTCGATTCAATTTATTTGATTGACCAGGAGCGCCACGTCCTTTTTCTTTACGGCGATCCGATGTTTACCGATGCGAAACAAACCTCGCTGCCGATGGTTGATCGCGCATTCGACCTGTTGATTGCTGGCGGACCTGTGCAAGTGGATGGGCGGCTCTGGTTGTCTGGCGTGGCGGCGCATCGTTCGAGTGAACGCACGCGCGAAGGTCAGGCAGACGCCGTCATTCTCCTCAGCAAGCGACTGGATCAAAGGCATCTTGAATCGTTATGCGAGTCGCTCGACCTTCAGATTGCGTTGACCTGGGGCGATACCGCCGTGTACTCCTTCGATCCGGTACCGCTTGAAATTCCGGCGAGCTATTTGCGCGCGCTCACGCGTAACTTGACCGAGCACCGTGACACGAATATCGCGTATCACACAACGCAAATTGCTAACCTGCCTTACCGCGTTGCCGCTTTCACGATTCCGACACACGATGCCCTTCCCATCTCGGCTTATCTTTTTCAACCGATTGCGCTGCAAATCGAGTCAATGCAAATCGCGATCATTCAGGTTGTCGGCGTCGGTTTGGCAATCATGGTGCTTGGATCGTTGTTCGCCTATCTCTTCACACGCGGAGTAACTCAACCGATCCGACATCTCGCCCATGCCGCGCGCGCAATTGCCGACGGTCACCTCGAACAACAAGCGCAAGTCAAAAGCCAGGATGAAGTAGGCGAATTAGCCCAAGCCTTCGAGGATATGCGCGTGCGAGTACGCGCGATGTTAAAAGACCAACAGCGCTGGAATACTGAATTGGAAACCAACGTTCGCGTCAAGACATCCGAATTGCAAGCCCTGTGTGAACTGCGCGATCAACTGTTGCGGCGGATGATGACGGCGAAGGAAGAAGAGTGTCGCCGCGTCGCGCGCGAATTACATGACGAGACCAGCCAATCGTTGACGGCGTTGATCGCCAACCTCGCCGCGGTCGAGGGACTCGCGCCGAGCGACGCCCAGCCGCGCCTCGCGCAAGTACGCTCACTCGCCGGACAAATCCTGAAAGAGATCAATCGCATCGTACTCAATCTGAGACCGACTTTGCTGGACGACTATGGACTGGTAGCGGCATTGAGTTGGTACGCTAAGAATCGTTTAGAAGATAATGGCATTCGCGTCGACGTTGCGACGTTTGACTCGGAACTCCGTCTGCCAGCCAATGTCGAAACGGTTTTGTACCGGGTTGGACAAGAGGCAATCACGAATATTGCCAAACACGCCCATGCTACGCGCGTACAAATTAACTTCATTCGGTCCGAGTCTCCCGAGGGATGCGCGCTCACGCTCCAAATCGAAGACAATGGCTGTGGTTATGTGATCGAGGAAGTTGGAAATTATTGGCGCGGCGACCGTCCGCATTTTGGTTTGTTGGGCATTCAAGAGCGAATGGAATTGATCGGGGGACATTTCGAAACCCGCTCTGCGCCGAATCATGGAACTTGCGTTTGTGTCAGCGTTCCATTAGATGCCCACCAGAATGAGACACCGGAGCATCCATGACCGCAATTCGTATTTTGTTGGTGGACGATCACGCGATCCTGCGCGCTGGTTTGCGCGCCCTACTGGCAATTCACCCCGATCTCCAAGTCGTCGGCGAAGCATGCGATGGCGCAGAGGCGCTTATACGCGTGAACGAACTGAAACCGCACGTGGTTGTCATGGATATTGCGATGCCGGGCACCAACGGGCTGATCGCGACGCGGCAAATTCTTCAAGCGCAGCCCGCCACCAAGATTCTGATCCTGACCCAATACGACAATGAAGAGTACGTCCTTCCATTGCTCAAGGTCGGCGCGGCGGGCTATGTGCTCAAGCAAGCTGTTGATACGGAACTCGTCGCCGCGATCCGCGCCGTGGCGCAAGGCGGATCGTTCCTGTACCCCTCGGTTGCCAAACTCGTCTTGGATGCGTTCCTCGAAGAAAATTCCCCGCGCCATGATGATCCCTATTCGCACTTGACCGACCGTGAGCGCGAGGTGTTGATCCTGATTGCACAGGGCTTTTCCACTCGCCGCATTGCCGATTCACTGCACATCAGTCCCAACACCGTAGATGTGCATCGCGCGCGACTGATGCAGAAACTCAACCTGCACACCATCGCCGAGTTGAGTACTTTTGCCGTGCGGCGCGGTTTGCTCAGTGAGTAAACCGCATCGCATTGGAAAGCGAGACCTGCCAATGCGGTTGATGACGCGTCGTCAATTTCTGCAACTGCTGACGCTTGCTAGCGCTGGAACGCTCGCCGGCTGTTTGCCAGAATCGCTGACACCTATCCTTGCTCCCAGAAAGAAATCAGGCGTTGTCTTGCGCTTGGCCGGCGGCGATATTGGGTACCCGTCTCCCTTCGCCTACGTGCGCGGTCCTGGCTATGTGCGGATGAGTTGGATTTTCGATACGCTCATTTGGAAGGACAGCCAGGGCTATATACCTTGGCTAGCGACTAACTGGGAACTGTCCAACGACGGCAAGGTTTGGACCTTGCTGTTGCGTCCCGATATCAAATGGAGCGACGGTCACCCGCTCACCGCCGAAGATGTCGCCTTTACGTTCGATTATATCAAGCCACTGCCGATTCTCTCGCCACTCATGCGGGGGATCGAATACGTCGAATCAGTCCGCGCCACGAGCGATAGGCGCGTCGAGATTGCGCTCTCGCAACCTTACGCACCGTTTCTCGCTAACATCGCTGGCGCAACTCCAATTATTCCAAAACACATCTGGAATCAAATCAAACAGCCGGCGAATTTTCTCCCGCCCGAAGCAGTGATTGGAAGCGGACCGTACAAGCTTCTTTCGCACAACGCCAATGGCGCATCCACGTATGTTGCAAACGAAAATTTTTGGCTGGGCAAACCGTTTGTTCAACGAATCGAATTGACGCCGGTCGCCGATGAGTTGCAAGCGTTGCGCGACGGCATGCTTGATGGCGCGGCGTTCCCGCGAGAGGGCGGCATCACGGATGCTATGCTCGCGCCATTTGAGAAACCGGAATTCGGTATCCTCACCGCACTCGGCGAGTGGAATGTCACGATCCATTTTAACCTAACGCGGGGCGCGCCGTACGACCAGACGAAATTTCGCCAGGCGTGCGCGTACGCGATCAACCGCGCGCAAATCGTCCAGGAAATTCTTTTTGGTCGCGGAGAAGTAGGATCACCGAATGGATTGGCGCCTTCCAATCTCTGGTATGACAAGAATTGCGAACCGTACGCGTTTAACCCAACTGCCGCAAACGCGCTCCTTGACGAACTGGGGTACAAGGATATTAATGGTGACAGCGTCCGGGAAACTCCCGACGGCAAGCCCCTCGCGTTGACACTCCCATTCGATGCGGCGCAATTGACACACGTGCCCGAAATGATTCGCGCAATGCTTCGCACGGTGGGTATCGCCGTTGGGTTGAAACCCTTGTCGCGCGCAGAAATGGATCGTCTTACCTCGAATGGTGATTATTCGGTCGCCCTGATTTATTACGGAGGATTAGCCGGCGACCCGGACTTGATGCGGCAGACCTATTGTGGTCACAGCCCATCGCAGGCATTTTCGCGCGTGCTGGGCTATCGCGACGCGCGCTTTTGCGAGTTGGCAGATCAGCAATTGATCGTCACCGACAATGCCAAGCGGCGCGCGATGATTTTGGAAATGCAGTCCATTCTCGCGCGCGATGTACCGGCGTTACCGCTTTACTATCCCACGCGTTATTGGATCTATCGTAAAGCGGTCCTCGACAACTGGTATTATACTCCGGGCGGTATTGCTTCCGGTCCTCCATTCACTTTGAACAAACACGCTTTTGTAACCGGACAAACCCTGGGGTTACAAATTCGCTCTTGGTAGATCCCTCTTTCAAAAGTTGTTTCTGAATTCAGCCAACCTCGCGAAGGTTTTGCCGACTTTGGTCTTTTGACAGTCCATTGAACAGGAAGGCAAAGAGGAAAATTTTTTTGACCTATTGACGAATAAGCGGAATCCATGTTATAGTGGCGTCACTTCGCGATACTAGACATTGATCCTCGTAGTGTGATCGTCTCGCCTAGAAATGAGACTGGGTTGTCCTGTTTGCAATCCAAGGGTGCTGTTGCCCGAAATCTGGGGATCGTTTTATCAAGGCATCTGCCTTGACGCAACTCTTTGCGTCAAGGCAAATGCCTTGTTGCATTTGATAGACATTCAGTTTCGGGCGCTTGACAATTCAAGGAGCGCTTGTGCCAACTCTTCCTTTGATAATTGCCGGACCGATTGTACGCCGCGTCGAAGGTCGCACGTGTTCGTTCTGGATCGCGTTGCGCGATAGTGCGACAGTGACCGCAAGCGCATGGCTGGGCGAGCAAGTTGCTGGCGCGGGCGCGCCCCTCGCCACGGCGACAACCCCAACACGCGCGTTTGGCGATCATCTGCATATCGCGGTGGTGACAGTCGAGTTACCTTCGGCGATTACGCCCGGCGTGCTGTACTCGTACGATCTCAGCTTCAACGGGAGCACGCTGCAGAGCGAGGGTTTTCTCACAACGACGGCACCCGCCGGCGATAACCCAGGTCGCCTGGCGCTGGGTTATACCAACAATCGCCTCCCGTCATTCGTTACCCCCGCCGCGACGTTGCCCGACCTTAAACTCGCGCACGCAAGTTGTCGCAAAACGAACGGACCCGATTTCGATGCGCTGGCTTGGTTGGACGATGTGATCGCGGACAATTTCAACTCGCCCAATCGTCCGCAACAACTCTTCCTCACCGGCGACCAGATTTACGCCGACGATGTCGGCGCGTGTTTGTTGCCGGTCATCAACGCGCTCGCGCTCGATCTGATCGGCTCCGCCGAACCAATTCCGATTGAAGCGAATCTCTCTTTCGACGGCACACTCAAAAATTTTCCGGCGTTGCGTCGCCAACTTTTAATTCGCGAGACGGCGGGCATGAGCAGTACCGACGCGCACAATCATTTGATCGCGTTCGGCGAGTACGCCGCGATGTATTGCCTGGCGTGGAATCCCGGCGTGTGGCGCAAACTGGCGACCGCGGACGATCTGTTCATTGATCGCTCCCAGGTTGCGGCGCAACTCGGTCCCCTGCTCACCGATTGGGAAAAGTGCTACGGCGACGTGAATAAATGGAAGACTGAGAAACGCAAGGATGTCGAGACCGAAATCGCACGCGTCGAGACATATCGCTCGACCGTGCCCAAGGTCGCGCGCGCGCTCGCGAACACCATCACCTACATGATCGCGGACGATCACGAAATCACCGACGATTGGAACCTCACGCAACGTTGGCGCAATCGCGTGTACTCCAAACCCCTGGGGCGCGCGGTGGTTCGCAATGGCGTGATGGCGTACACCGCGTTTCAGGGCTGGGGCAATGAACCGAAGGCGTTTAGTGACGCGGGCAACAACAAGGACTTGCTCGACAAGACCTCGGAAATCGCGACAGTGCACAACAACGCACCGATTGCGAGTGTCCAACGATTGGAAGAACTCATCGGCGCGAGCGGCGCGAATCAATCCAAACAAGCCAAGTTCCATTACACCATACCGGGTCCGCGTCATCTCGTCGTCGTGATGGACAGTCGCACACGACGCAAGTACAGCGGACAAAATGATTTTCCGCCGGACTTGCTCGGCGATTCGCTCAACACCCAGGTTCCCAAAGGTCCGCTCACCGACGGCCGCGAACTGCTGATTCTCATTTCGCCTGCGCCGGTCCTCGGCACAACCCTCTTCGACAAGATCGCGCAACCGCTCATCCAATCCATCCGCGACACGATCACCAGCATCAAAATCCTCCGCAAAAAAGCGGACGATCCTTGCACGCCGGGCGGACCAGTGTGGGGCTTTGAAGATTACGACGCCGAGGGCTGGGCGATGAACGAAGAGGCGCAACAAAAATTATTACTGCGTTTAGCCGATTACACGCAAACGGTGATTCTTTCCGGCGACGTGCATTATGGCTTGAGCATGGAGATGGATTTGTGGCGCAAGAACAGCGCCAAGCCATCGCGCATCGTACAACTCACTTCCAGCCCGCTCCGCAACGAGTTCAAACCGATCATTCAAGCGTTGCTTCGTTCGAACGCGTTGCTTCAAGATTTCGAGCGCGGCACGGATGCCGAACTGTTGGCTTGGAAGGATGCCCCCGCGCCAATTACGATCCCGGCGGACAAACACATCGGCTTGGGACGGCGCGCGCGCATGTTTCGCTCGCCCGCATTGTTGCCATCACGCGGCTGGCCCCCCGGCTCGACCATTCCATCCGACAAATTGCCAGACTGGTCGTGGCGGCTCAAACTCGTGCGCGATCAACGACCGAACAGCGCACTGCCGCCCGCATTGCGACAACCCGCGCTCATTCCCGCGACCGATGTCAACGCCGGCGACCCGTTCCCAGGTTACGCCGCCGTGGCGGCGCGCCAGGCGCTTGTTGCCGCGACACATTTCGATCATCTGCGCCAAATGGTGTTCAACACCAACTTTGGTCTCGTTGTATTTTCGGGAAGCGATGCCACCTTAAAACTCACGCACACGCTCATGTCGCGCAACGGCGAGCCGGGCGAAAACAAAGCGACGCCGAATACGGTTCACGAGATTGCGCTCGTCACGCCGACGGACGCGCAACCACCGACGATTGGATGAGGCAAGTCAATGGCAGACTCGGACAAGAAAACCAAAAGCATTTTCAAAAGCATCGTCCAATGGTTCAAGGACGCGGCGGATTGGGTTCAGGAAAACCTGGGCGACCCGGCGATTGCCAACGCGCTCCGTCAAGACTTGGGACTCAAGCCGGGTGAAGATATTTCGCCAGGCGACAAAGCCAAGTTTCAACAATTCGCCGCCGGGTTGGATCCGGACAAAGCCGCGTTCGCGGAGACGATTGCCGAGATCAGCGAGGTGGTCCCGGTGTTTCGCGCGTTGGGCGAGCAACTCAAATCAGACTCGCTTGATGCGGCGGATGTGTCGTTCCTCATCGCGCGGCTCGCCGCCGTAGATTCAATCCGCTTGCGCGCGCCGATTGTGTACAGCATCGCCAAGATGCTCACACTCGTCACCGACGATCCAGACAGCGCAGAGATGTTCGACATTGATATGCTTGTCAAGTTATTTCGCGATGGACCCGATGGCTTTCCGCCCGACATTGGCAAGCGCATCGCCTTTCAACTCGTTCCGTCCGCGAGTCTGGGTCTGCTCGAGTTGTTGCTGATTGACAAGGTCGCCGATCCGGATTTTATTGATTTTTACTACGGCTGGGATCCCGCTCCCGGTTCGCCCACGCCGATTGCCGACACGGTCGCGAGTCGCGCCGGCACGATTCTGTTGCGCTTGCCGCCTTCGAATCCTGCCGCGCTAGCACTCACGATGATTCACGTTCCACCGGAGCACGGTGGACACGGCTTATTTCTCGCGCTCGACCAGACGCTCGAATTTGAAGATAAGCGCGAACGCGTCTTTGTCAACTTTCGCGACGACCAGACGGCGGCACAGATCAACGCGTTCACCGCCAAGTACAATTTGGCGCAAGGCGAAAAATTCAGCGACCGCTCTTTTCGTTTCAATCTGACCAGTGAAACGACGCTGAAGCTTGACGAACTGTTGAAAAAGTTCAAGACCGACGAACCTTCCGTAGAGTCGAGCGACAGCGAAAGCTTTGAGACAAAGATTGCGGCGTTACTGCCAAGTCCGTTGAAATTTTTTGTGCCTTTTCCAAAATCCGTGCGCGCTTTCCAGTTCGTCGAGGGAAACGCCTCAAGTTATGCCAAACTGACAATGCTGTACGGCAGTGATCAGTCTCCGGCACTGCGTCTCGGCGAAAAGGACAAGACGCGTCTCGACATTTCCAAGTTGCTCCTTGAAGCCGAGTTCTCGACGGAAAGCGCGGCGGTGCGGTTCGGCTTCAAGGGCGCGAAACTCATCATTGATCTAGCGAAAGACGGCGACGAGTTTGTCAGCAATGTCGGTGGCAACCAGGTCAAAGCCGGGATGGATTTCAGTTTGATCGCGGACACCAAAGGCGGACTGCGCGTGGATGGCGGAGCCGGATTCAAAGCGACTTTTCCCGGCGGCGAACTGCTCGGCGGCGCGCTCACGGTGCACCACATTGACCTCGCGCTTGGACCTGGGACGAACAATCGTGATATTGGATTAGAAGTTTCCGGCGCGTTCGCGTTCAAGCTGGGTCCGTTCAAAGGTTCGATTGATCGTTTGGGATTTGTGCTTGACGCCGATTTTGGCGAGGGCAACCTGGGTTGGCTCGATCTCGCGCTCGGTTTCAAAGCGCCGAACGGAATCGGACTTGTGCTCGATGCGGCGATTGTGAAAGGCGGGGGCTATCTCTTTATTGACGCGGCACGCGGCGAGTACGCCGGCGCGCTCGAACTGACGATCAAGTCAATCGGCATCAAAGCCATCGTGATCTTGTCCACCAAAATGCCGGACGGCTCGCGCGGTTGGTCGTTGTTGCTTTTGATCTACAGCCAGTTCCCGCCGATTCAATTGACCTGGGGCTTTACGCTCAACGGCGTCGGCGGCATGATCGGCGTTCAGCATGGACTACAAATCGAGGAATTGAAATCGGGGATGCGCACCGGCGCGCTCGACGATATTCTTTTTCCGAAAGACCCGGTTGCAGATGCGCCGCGCATCATCAATCGTTTGCGCGCGATTTTTCCGGCAACGCCGCGCGCGCTCGTCGTCGGACCGATGGTCGAACTGGGTTGGAGCACGCCAAGCATCATCAAGATTCGGATGGGCTTATTATTCCAAATTGATAACGTCTTTGGCGGCGACCGCCCAGCATCTATCCAGCGAATTATTTTGCTGGGTCAACTCGTCATCCAATTACCGCCCGAAGTTGAGGACAAGGCGGTCGTTCTCAAACTGCTCGTTGATTTTTACGGCTATTACGATTTCGACATCAATCGTCTCGAGTTTGCCGCGCGCTTGCGCGATTCGCACGTCATCAAACTGCCGTTGAGTGGAATGTTATTTGTGCGCGCCGAGTTTGGCGACAAGCCGACCTTTATTCTTTCCGCCGGTGGTTTTCATCCGAATTTCAAAGACCTGCCTGCCGATATGCCGTCGCCGATTGATCGTTTGGAAATCAAATTCAATATCGGCATCATCAAGGTGCGCGCGCAAACCTATTTTGCGATCACGCCCGCGAGCATTCAGACCGGCGCGGACATCCAGGTCAATGCGTCCGTCGGTCCCGTGGATATTAGCGGCTGGCTCGGTTACGATGCCATCTTGTACTTGCAACCGCGTTTCTTTTTCGAGGTGGACATTCGCGCCGGCGTCGCGATGAAATACAAAGGGCACAATCTCGCCGGCATCACGCTCAAACTTCACCTCGAAGGTCCGGGGCGCTGGCGCGCGCGCGGCGCGGCGACGTTCAGCATCTTGTTCTGGGATGTGGATGTGGACTTTGACGAGTCCTGGGGCGACGAACCAGCGATCGCGCCAGTCAAGACGAACGTCGCGCAACTCGTGCAACAGGCGCTCGCGGACAAGGGCAACTGGCGCGCACAATTACCGCAAGGCGGCGAGTCGCTCGTCACGCTCGCCATCGCCGATGGCGCGACCGGTGTGCTGGCGCATCCGCTCGGTCAACTCCAGGTCTCGCAAAAAGTTGCGCCGCTCGATTTAGAGTTGCAACGTTTCGGCAGTTCGCAAGTGGACGGCGCGACGAAATTCCAAATCACTCAAGTGACGGTGGGTGGTCAAGTCATCGCCAGCCCAGAACCCGCACTCGAATTTTTCGCGCGCGCGCAATTTGTCGAGATGAGCGACGAACAAAAATTGTCCGCGCCCTCGTTCGAAAAATTTGCGAGCGGTGTGACCGTTGGGAGCGACGATTTTCTCGCGGCATCTGAAGTAGTGAGCGCCGACCTGACTTTCGAGACCGCGTATCTTGACCCAGGCAGTCCGGTGCGTCGCACGGTTAAAGCCGGACTGGTGTCGCTTGGTATCGGCAAAGCCGCGTTATTTTTGCAGGCGCAACACGGCGCGGCGGCAAAATCGGCGCTGCGAAGCACGCGCGCGCTTCGTCCGACCACGCCGCGCAAAATCAAACTGAATGAGCCACCCCTCGCGGTCACGAATACAGATACGCAAACGAGCGCCGTTGATCTGGACGGATTATCACACACCACACCAACGCTCGCAGAACAGACCGCGCGCGACGCGTTAGGTAAAAACACGCTCGGCGCAACGCATCTGGTGATCGAAGAATTTGAATTGACCAAGTAACCGACAGTGTAGCATTCCTACCGACAGGCGAGGAATCTCACCACAGAGCACACGGAGATCACCGAGAAATTTTTCTTTCTCTGTGCCCTCTGTGCTCTCTGTGGTAAATTGAATCATCGCAGCGGTGCACTTGCTACAATCTCAGGTAACCGATTGAATTTGCGAAGGACTGAAATGGCAGACCCTCTTCCGAAATATCGTTTCCTGCCGTGGACGCGGCGCGGGCTTGCGGCGGCGATTCCTCAACTCGATACCGGCGCGAACTTGCCGGCGCGCGCGCCGTTGCCGGTCGCGATCACGGTGACGAATGTCGCGCCCACCGGCGTCAACCTCGAACTGTACGGTCCGGGCGATGTGATCGGCGTGGACCCGCGCTTGATCGTCCGCACCGACCCGCGTCCCAACATCACCGATTTCGAACCGAACTATCTTGCCGCGATCGAATTCGATCTGCCCGATTTTCCCTGGATGTTCACGCCCGCGCGCGCCGGTTCCCATGATCACTTGCGTCCCTGGTGTGTGCTCGTCGTCTTGGATCAACGCGTGGTCACGCCACCCAAGGTCAATCGCGGCGCGCCGTTGCCGGTCGTCATCATCCCCGCCGAAGCGAGCGCGAGCGAGTTGCCGAACCTCGCCGAGTCGTGGGCGTGGGCGCACGTCCAAGTGATGAGCGACAACACAGATGCAAACACACTCCAACAAGAAATGACGAGTCAACCGAATTTGAATGTCGCGCGTCTCGTGTGTCCGCGCCGGCTCGAACCGAATCACCGCTACCTGGCATGCCTGGTTCCGGCTTTCGACCTGGGTGTTCAACGCGGTCTCGGTCTCACGCCGAACGGCACGACGATTAAACCTGCTTGGGACAGCGCCAATCCCGGCGAAGTGAAACTGCCGTTGTACTTTCACTGGGAATTTGCGACGGGACCCGCCGGCGATTTTGAATCGCTTGCGCGCAAACTTACCCCGGTCAAAGCATCCGGCGAAATTGGTTTTCAGCGCATGTTCGTCGGCGCGCCGGGCGGCGGCTTGCCAACCACGCCCGCGAGCGATGAAGCGTCTTATCTCAAAATGGAAGGTGTTCTGCGCGCGCCCAAGGTCAGCAATTCATCACTCGATGATGTTGCCGCCGCGATGCGCGCCGGGTTGCGTCAAGCGATCAATGCGCCGGGCGAAATGTTGCGCGGCGCGAACCCATCGCGTATCGCAATCTCGCCGCCGATTTACGGCGAATGGCATCTCAATCGTCACGCGGTCCAAGATGCGCCGGGCAATCCCGAATGGTTGCGCGCATTGAATCTCGATCCGCGCGCACGCGCGGCGGCGGGGCTGGGCGGCGAAGTGGTGCGCGCCAATCAAGAAGATTTTATGCAAGTCGCCTGGGAACAAGTTGGCGATGTGATCAAGGCGAACGAACTGCTCAATCGCGCGCGCTTTGCGCTCGATGTTCACCGCCGGACGTACGAACGACATTATGTGACGCTTCCCCAGGATCGCCTGTTGCAAATGACTGGCGCGTTGCACGCGCGCACGTTGATGGCGGACAAAACGGTGCGCGCACAAATCACGTTGACGAGTTTACCGAACGCGAGTGTGGACCCCGCGTTGCGTCGGCTCGCGAGTCCGCAACGCGCCTGGCTCAAATCAATTGCGCGGCGCGGTAATTTTGCGAGCGGTGGTTCGCGTTCAGTGCGTTCGATGCTGATTCCAGCGCTCGTCGCGAACAAGGTTACGATTGATCCCGATCAATTCACGCCCGACAGCATCGTCGGCGCGGCGATCCTCGACGAACTCGCCGCGAAACCTGGGGCGACCCAGGTTGATCTTGCGCCGTTCGGAATTCAAGCGCGACTCGACGTGAACAATCTGAATCGCATGAAAGCCGCGCGCGCGACCTTGCTCAAGATCAAACCGCAGAACATTCCAAAAATAGTCCTGCGTCCAAACCTTCCGAGTTCGGGCGTGATCGTCAAATCACAACTAGACAAACTGCGCGCGTTGCAAGCGCAACTTTTATCGGAGAGCATCGCCGATCCACAACGCGAGCGCGTGCGATTCAATGTGCCGGCGATCCTGTCCGAGTTATCAAATCAAGTCAAGCAAAACGAAGACGCTCCGGTATTTCTTGTCAACGCCGAGCCGGACGCGCGCGCGTTGGTGAGCGCGTTGCGGGTTGATGCGCGCGGCAATGTCTTGTTGCGCGGCGCGCTCGTCGCCAACCTGGGATCGGATCTTCGCGCGCGCAAACGCGCCGCGCTCACGCAGTTGTTGAGCGATCTTCCCACCGGCGCATTGCCCAGCAAACGCGTCGCGCGCGCCGTTCCGCTCACACTCACGATTCCCACCAAACCGCCGACGCCTGTCCCAACGCCGATTCCGCCACCGAGTCGTCCGCCTACCATTCCGCCCAAACCGCCGATCCCCGAACCCGTTCCAACTCTGCCGCCGACCGTGATACTTCCGCCGCCCACCAAAGACCGGACCGTCATCTCACGATTCAAGCAAGCGTTCGCCACGATGTCGAAAACGGTCCGCCTCGACACGCCCGATCCGCTTCCCAGGTTTGTCGCGTTCGGCGTCAAGACCGCGCGCGATACCTTGGTCGCGCGTCTCGACCCGGACGTAATGGTGTTACGTCGCGTGCAAACGATGATCGGCGGCGAAGCGGGCTTGGCGCTCGAAAGCATCATCGGCGTAAAAGTACTGCCGACCTTTGATCGCGTGATGGTCGCGCCGGAAATCGCCGCGCCGATGTACAGTTACCTTGCAAAATATGATCGCGAACGATTCTTGCCCGGCATCGGGCAACTGCCGCCGGACTCGATCACGCTGCTCGAAACCAATCCGCGTTTCATCGAAGCGTTTATGGTCGGGCTGAATTACGAAATGAATCGCGAATTGTTGTGGCGCGAGTATCCCACCGATCAGCGCGGCACCCCGCTCCGCAAATTTTGGAGCTGGTCGGATGGCGGCGCGGACTTGCCGCAACCGATTCATCAATGGATCACCGGCGGACTCGGCGCGCACGTGCGCGGAACAGGGCAGGGTGGACAAATCGTTTTGCTTTTGCGCGGACAATTGCTGCGCCGCTATCCGAACACGATCATTTATGCGTGGCGCACCAAAAACAAAAAACTCAAAGACCCGCCCGCCGCCGGCGACATTCTCGAGCCGGTCTTTCGCGGCACGTTCGATCCCGATGTGAGTTTCGCCGGTTTCGATCTGCGCGACACCGACCTGACCGACGGCGAGGGCTGGTTCTTCGTTTTGCAGGAACAACCGACCGAGCCGCGCTTGGGATTTGATGAGACGCGTACCGATCCACTCGATAATTGGTCGAATGCCAGTTGGGACGATGTGGGGGTTGAATCTGGCAAGTACATCAAGATTCAGGGCAGTCCGTTGAATAACCTAGTCCTCGGCGGAGTCATGTTCGGCAAAAACTCGGCGCATCTCGCGCACATTACTCTGCAAAAACCAATGCGTGTGGCGATTCACGGCAAGCACATGGTTGACATTTGACCCAGGGAGCAAACCAGGTGGCAATCAAAAAGAAAAAAACAACGCGTCCGATTCCAAAACCCAAACGACGCGCGAGCATGATCGCCAAGCCGCGCGCCAAAAAACGCGCACCCATCAAGCAACAAAAAACCGCGCGGCGCTCACGCGCCAAACGAATGGCGGCGGTTATCACGCATCCCCCGAGCACCCGTGCGAGTTTGAACCGCATGGCGACCCAGCGCGTAACGATTGCCAAGCTCACCATGCAAACGTCCGCGAACGCGACGCAATTGGCGCGCTTGGATTTCGCGCGCCACCGGCTGGCGCGCATCGGCGGCAGTGCGACGCAACTCGCTAAACTCGACGCGCAGATCGCAAAGTTGCGCGCCAAACAAAAATCGCTTGCGGAACGCTTGCGTGTTGAGAACAATGCCTTGGCTGGGTTGAGCGAAAAACTGGTCGCGGTCACTCCGCCGGAGCGCATGATCGCGACGCTGGACGGCGGCGTGCCCATCGTCCTTTTGCCGGTTCGACTCGAAACGCGTTTCTTTAATCGCGGCACGGAATTGCGCATTCGCATTTATCCCGATCAGGCGCACCTCAACGGGCACGAACCCGAATTGACCGACGCCGAATTGCGCGCGGGCACGTGGTACTGGGAGCAACGTTGGAACAATGTCGGCGCGGATGTCGCGCGCGAGGCATGGCGGGCAGTCGTGAAAACATTTGACGCGCGGCGCGCCAGCTGGATCGTGCGCGCGCTCACACCGACAAACCTGGGTGACCTGGGATCATCCACCCCGCCGCAGTTTCCGGAGCCGGGAAAAAAGTCCGCCGCGTGGACGCGCGCGATTCACGCGACCGCGTTGCCGGATCGCTGGGTCGCGATGGGCTACCAAGGAACGACTGAGGTTTTTCGCAAGTGGAGCGCGGGCGCGCCCGACGCGCTCCCCGTTTCGCTTACGCCCGATCCCGCTGACATTGCGCCGCCGCCGCCCGATGACGAACTACCGATTGACGACGGCATGCGTTGGACGGTCGAGTACGAGAGTGCGTTGAAACAAGGTATGGCGATCACGGTAACAGATACCGACCTGGGCGCGAATCGCAAATTGGCGAATGGCTTGACGCGCTTGATCGTGTTCGGCGTGGATTGGACGCTCAAGCCGGAGCATGCGGCGAGCACACTGGCTGATTTAGTCACCGCGCATCAGTACAGCGATGGATTGGAGTTTCTCAAACCAGGCACGCCAACGAACAACACCGGCACCGTGCGTTCCGGTTTGAACGAGACCGACGACAAACTCGCGGACCAGTACGACCCAGGATTACCTATCGCGGGCGGTGCGGAGGGAAGCGCGAGTCAGTTGCTCACGCGCGCGCTGGGTCTTGCCGCGAACAGTGTGGTGTTAGATCGCGCCCCCGGCGCGACGTTGAACGAACAGCGCACCGCGTCCAATTTGTTCAATGTGTTGTGGCGCGGCACACTCGGTTATTATCTCGACGAAATGTGCAATGTGGATGGTGATGCCGGCGATTCCAATCCGCTCATTAGCGACGCCCTGCTAGACCAAGCGCGCGATTATGTGGAATCGTTTTTATTTCCGAATGGTCCCTTGCCCACGCTCCGCATCGGCAAGCAACCCTATGGTGTTCTGCCGGTGATCGCGCCGAATTTCAAACCTGCGCCGAACGATAGTTTCAGCGGACGCCTGTTCGCGTTGCTCAACAAACTGCGCCCGTTTTGGGAGCGCGGCTTGAATGCGGTGCCGCGCGTCGCCAACGCGAACAGCCGCGACTCGTTGGATGATGTGTTGTTGCGAATCTTGCAAAATACGCCGCTCGCTTCGACGGCGCGTTTTCGTCGCGTGATCGGTTCCGCGACTGCCGCGAACACGCTGGGTCTCAAGCAGTACGAAGAGATTCAAGCCGACATTCTGTTTCAAATCCTCGGACCGCATTTTGGATGGGGCAAGCCGCCGCGCATCACCGAATTTGTCACCGACCCGCGTTCGTACAATCTGCCCGTGCCCTGGGTGCAAGCGAACGGCGTGTCGGACTCGGAACCGTTGCAACCAAATTATCTCGAAAGCATTGCCGACATTTTGCGCGGCAAACTAGGCAACGATGCGCGCGCCGTGCTCACCGCGCAAGAAGACGCCGACACGTTGTTGCAAGCCCTGCTCGCGCTCGCCGCAGTCGAGGAAATGGATTACAGCGCGCACAAACTCGTGCGCTTGCATCACAAAAATATTGGTCGGCTTGAACCCGTCGCGCGCGCGGCGGGCGTACACATCGCTGAGATGTTGTTCGCCGAAAAAACCGAGCCGCGTCCGCGAATTCCAGCAGCGCAAACCGCCAAGGTCTACAGTCGCGCCGAACTGGCTCAAGTGATTCTGCCGACAGTGACGAACGATCTCCCGCTCGCAACGCACATCACCAGGGCGATGCGCGACCCAGGATCGCTCCGGCAATTCGAATTCGTCAACCTCGCGTCCTTTCTCGCCAGTCTCGACGCGCTCAAGCCGGTTCCGTCTGCCGAGATCGAGCGCGCGTTTCGTGGTCTGCTCGATTGCTATTCGCACCGGCTCGATGCGTGGTACACATCGCTCGCCACGCGCCGCTTGAGCGAAGTGCGCGCCGCGCGCCCGGTCGGCTTGCACATCGGCGGGTACGGCTGGGTCGAAAATCTGAAACCGGAAACACAACCCGACAGTCTGGGGTATGTGCACGCGCCGTCCATTCCGCAAGCGATTACCGCAGCGGTTTTACGCAGCGCGCATCTCAGTCATCAAACTGGCGAGAGTAACCCAGGTCAAACGCCGTTCAAGATTGATCTAAGTTCGCAACGCGTGCGCGTCGCGCTCGACGTGATTAATGGTGTGGCACGCGGTCAACCGCTCGCCGCGTTGCTCGGCTATCGTTTTGAACGCGATTTACGCGAACGCGACATTACGCTCGCGCGATTTATTCTGCCCTTTCGCCGGTTCGCGCCGTTGCGCCCCAACGATGAAGCGATTCCCGCTGGTCAGTCGGTCGAGAGCATCGCCGCGCGCGATGTGGTGGACGGCGTGACCTTGCTCGACAAATGGCGCACCGATGGCGATGCCATTTTCGCACAGCCACTCATCAGCGCGGAAAATCCATCCCAGGATGACAAGGACAAAATTCGCGCGGTGCTCAATCGGCTTGCCGATGTGCTCGACGCGGCGAGTGATGTGTTGATGGCAGAGTCGGTATATCAAACCGTGCTGGGAAATTTCGAACGTGCGAATGCGGCAACCGCTGCGCTGGATCGTCAAGAACGCCCGGTCGCGCCGGATGTCGTTCGCACGCCGCGCACCGGCAAGGCATACGCGCAACGTGTGATGGTCTTGTTGGGCAACGGCGGTTTGCTTCCCGGTTGGATCCCGTGCAACGATCCGCGCTCCCGTGCCGAGCCGCGCGTGAATGCCTGGGTCGGTTCATTGCTTGGCGATCCAAAACAAATTCGCATCGCCGCGCGCGTCTTGCAGGAGCGCACCGATGGCAATCCGCCGGACGAGACCGCGCGCTTGTCCGCGACGATTGACGCGCTCGACATTTCGCCGCTCTCGCTTGTGTTCACCGCCGCGCCCGGCGGTCAGCAAAAGCCGAGTGAACTCGAAGAACGTTTGGTGATACATTTCGCTTCGCTCGTACCCGCCGGCGACGAACACACGATCATCGAATTGCTCGACACGCCGCCGAACGATGCGCCGCCCGGTTCGATTGCGCTCGGCGAATTGCGCGCGCTCTTGGATTGGATTCGCGCGTTGATCAGCGACCGGCGCGCCGCCGATGCGCGCGATCTCGCGCTCGCCGAAGAATTGCCGGGCGATGGTATTGACCCGGCAGAACTCGCCGCGCGCGCGACGCAACTCAATACGACTCTCGCGCAAACGATTTCGAATTTACAAGCGGCGAAGACCGCGCCGGCATTACGCGCGGCATTACAACGCGCCGCGGCATTGAACACACCCAACGCGCTCCCGCGTACCACGCTGAATGATGCGGATGCGGTCGCGCAACTCAAATCGCAAGCACAGGAAGCACGCGAATATTTGGAACGCGTGCAAACCGAAATCGCGCAAGCCGACGCGAGCATTGCCGGCAAAACGCTCGGCGCGTTTGAGTTGGCGCAACATCACGCGGCGTCCATCAAAATGATTTTTAGCAAAGCGTTTCCGGTGTTGGCGACGTTCACGCCGATCAACACATCCGAGTTGAGCGCATCACTTGCAGACCAAACGGCGCTGAACCACAACGACACACTCGCACCGAGCGGTTGGTTGCGCAAGATGGCGCTCGTGCGACCCGGCGTCGACGCGTTGACGAGCGTGTTGAGCGGCGCAACGTTGCTCGGCAGTTCTGCCGCCGGCGCGTCCACGTTTTCGCTGATCCAACTACCGCATCAACCAGGTCAACGCTGGCAAGCGTTATCGTTCGCCGATGGCGCGACGCCCACCGGCGATGTCGCGATTTTCGCGCACACACATGCCCAACTTGACGTGACGAGACCGCTCGCGGGATTTGTGTGCGATGAATGGATCGAGCTGATTCCGAACGCAACCGAAACGACCGCGCTCAGTTTTCACTACGACGCGCCCGGTGCGCGTCCGCCGCAATTGATGATTCTCGCCGTACCGCCCGAACCTGGGATGAAGACCTGGAATTTCCAGACCCTGCTCGACACGATCACCGAAACATTTGCGTTGGGGCAATTGCGCGCGGTCGGACCGAAAGAGATGCAAGTGCTCGCCGGCGGTCTGTTGCCCGCCGTGTATTTGCCGAACAACTTTACCAAAGACGTGCCCTCCACCGATTTCTTCAAATTGCGCGCCAAGCATTTAACTCAAGTGATTGCATCGGGCGTTCTGGGCAAAGAAATTTTGAAAGGAAGTTGACATGGCGCTCACGATTTTCAACGCGGTGTTTAGTCAAGTGCCAGACCTGGCGCAAGCGATTGCATCGCTCACGACCTGGTCGCGGCTCGAAGCGTTGCCGTACACGCCCGACCTGCAACCCAGTTTGCAAGCGCAGATCGCCGACCCGCTATGGTTCGTCGCGCGACAATGGCAGTTCGGCGAATTTCAAGGCGAAGACGCGGGCACACCGATTGAGGTGCGCGTGGCAGGCGAACGCACACAGTTGGCGCGTTACGTGCTGGGTGCGCTGGGCGACAATCCAAGCGCCGGCGCAAAAGATTATCAGCAAGAAAACTTGCCGCTCGAAATTCTGGTCGAGCGCGAAGCGATCCACGCGTTCCATCCGCGCGTGAATGCCGAAGCGGGATTGCAATTTCTCGATACATTGATCGCTGAGAATGCCGGTCATTTGCGCGGCGCGTACATCGCACAATATCCGGTGAAATTACTCGACGACAAGGAAGCATTCGGCGGCGAACTCGTTGATCCCAAAAGTGTCGCGTGGCGAAAACTCTTAGCCGGGCGTGGACTCGATGGACGCACGTTGGCGATGGATTTGCGTCCATTCGCAGACGTAAACTATCAATTCAGCGATTTGCCGTCGAACCCAGTGCTTGCGACGGACGACCAAGAAAAAGTGAAACGCGCCGCGGCGCGTTGGTTGCGTTGGTACGATGAAACGATGACCGAACCCGCGGCGAACCGCGGCATCCCCGAAGCATGGAATCCGCAACGCCAAGAATACGCGCTGGCGCTCTCTGCCAAGATTACCGATGGACCCGTTGTGCTGACCGCGTCGGAATATAGCGACGGTGATTTGGATTGGTATTCTTTCAATGTGAGCAATCAACCCGACCTGGGAAAGCCGGCGACAACGCTGACACCGGAGAACGTTCAACCGAGTCCGATGTTGCCGACCCTCGTGCGCTATCCGGGGATGCCCGCCGATCGCTACTGGGAATTTGAAGACGGCGCGGTCAACCTGGGTATGATCCAAGCCGGACCGACCGACCTCAGCCGAATGTTGCTCGCCGAATTTGGGTTGATCTACGGAAACGATTGGTTCATCGTGCCGTTGGATTTGCCGGTCGGTTCGATGTTCAAGATCACGCAGTTCACCGTACGCGACACGTTCGGCGTCGAGACGATGGTCAACGCGTCGCGCAACACCGATGGCACGACGTGGACGATGTTTGGCTTGACCAGTGCAACGAACGCTCCCGCATATTTGCGCGATGTGTTCTTTCTCGCGCCGACGTTACCGACGAAACTGCAGGGCGATCCAATCGAAGAGGTCGCGCTCTTTCGCGACGAGATGGCGAACATGGTTTGGGGCGTCGAGCGGCGCGTGCAAGGCGCGTCGGGCGAGTCATACAATCGTTACCACGAAGCGACCCAGATCGCGGCGCAACAGCAACTGACGCCGGGCGACGGCGACAGTACGATCACCGCCGATATTTTGTATCGCCTCGCGACATCCGTGCCGGAGAATTGGATTCCATTTGTGGCAGTGCCTGCGCAAGCCAATCAACCGGCGAGTCAATTCCAAATCCAACTCGAACGCCGCGCCATGCTCCGCACGCTGTTCGATGGAACCCAGGAGTTGATTCAGCCCAGAGGAGTGCTGTTGCGTTCGGATCCCAGCCAAGACGTCAACACGGAGCCGTTGTTGCGGATTGAAGAAGAAGAAGTGCCGCGCGCCGGAATAGTCGTTCAGCGTTTGATGCAATACGCGCGTTGGATAGACGGTCGGGCGTATCTCTGGCTTGGTCGGAACAAACTGGTTGGATTCGGTGAAGGCGCAAGCGGCTTAAGGTTCGATGCGATTGTGCCAACACGAGGAACGTAACGAGACCTGCCCTGAACACCTCGCCCGTTCCTCTGCAGACGTCCCGCGGTAACTCTAGCCACGCGCCGGTAATCATAATGCAACCCATTCAGCACTGGGAACGCGATGAACTTGGCTGTCCCTCGTGCCACTGGGGCTGACGTACTTCTCGTTGGAATCTTCTGTTCAATTCCTGGGTGCGGCTGCGCGCGATCAAAAATTCTCCACGCGCTTTGCGTCCCGGATCACCCGATACAAATGGTGCTCCCCCAAGACCAGGATCTGATCGAGGCATTCTCTCCACCCCAACTCGTTGCTACCAGACCAACTGAAACAACCGGATCGTCCACCTTCAAATCATCCGTGGCGACGTTCGCCTATTGGACGCACGCGGTTCGATTCTTCCCAGCAGTCAAGTAACCCAAAACTTTGACGGACACCCCTACAGCAGGGGTGTCCGTCAAAATTTTGGAACACTCAACCTTGCGAAGGTTTTGACGACAAATCAAATCTGATTGCCGTTCAACCTTCGCAAGATTTTTTCACACCCAAAAACTTGACGGACACGCATACAGCATGCACGACTTGTTGCCATGCATTCACTGTGCTACAATAGCAATGAGTGACCATTTGTGTATGTGTGCCTTTTTGGCGAGGAGTATTGGATGCCATTTGACTTTGTCTCTCGTCGTTCGCCCGTCTTCGCGCGCAACGGAATGGTTGCCGCGAGTCAACCGCTCGCCGCGATGGCGGGCATTCGCATTTTGCAAGCCGGCGGCAACGCGGCAGACGCCGCCGTCGCAACAGCTGCCACGCTCAACGTCACCGAGCCGACCTCGACCGGACTCGGCGGCGATATGTTCGCGCTCTTCTACGACGCGCAAACAAGACGTGTGACCGCACTCAACGGCTCTGGTCGCGCTCCTGCCGCGCTCACGATTGACCTCATCAAGCGTGATGGTTTATTCTCCAACCTCCAATCTCCAATCTCTAATCCTTTTCATGCGCACAATGTCACCGTTCCCGGCGCGTGCGCGGGTTGGTGCGATTTGATCGCGCGGCACGGCACCCTGCCAATGCGAAACATTCTCGCGCCGGCGATTGAACTTGCCGAGAAGGGATTTCCGGTTGCGCCGACGACCGCGTACTTTTGGCAGCGCGGTGTGGAACGCCAACTGAAACACGCACTTGGCGGAAGCGCGTTGATGATAGACGGACGCGCGCCGCGCGCCGGCGAAATCTTTCGCAACCCAGGTCTGGCGCGCACACTGCACACGATTGCCGAAGGCGGCAAGGACGCGTATTACAACGGCGACATCGCCCGCGCGATTGCAAAGGCAATCCAACAATCCGGCGGCATGATGACCGAAGACGATCTCGCCGCGCACGAATCCACCTGGGATGAACCAATCAGCACAACGTATCGTGGTGTCCGTGTGTGGGAGTGTCCACCGAACGGGCAAGGACTCGCCGCGCTCATCGCGCTCAACATCGTCGAAGGTATTGATTTGAACTATCACGCGCCGACGAGCGTCGAGCGCTTGCATCTGCTCATCGAAGCGATGCGGCTGGCTTTTGCAGACACGGGTTGGTACGTCGCCGATCCGAAATTCTCGCCCGCGCCACTCGATGATCTGCTCTCGAAAAAATACGCGGCAGAGCGACTCGCGCTCATCCATCCACATCGCGCGACGACGAACACGCAACACGGCGCGCCGGTCGCATCGTCAGACACGGTGTACTTTTGCGTTGTGGATGGTGCGGGCAACGCGTGCTCGTTCATCAACAGCAACTATATGGGCTTTGGCACCGGCATCGTGCCGGAGGGCTGGGGCTTTACACTGCAAAATCGCGGCAACAATTTCTCGCTCGACCCGAATCATCCGAACGCGCTCGCGCCGCACAAACGCCCGTACCACACGATCATCCCAGGAATGATGACGCACGAATCGGATGGCGCGCTCTATGCGCCGTTCGGCGTGATGGGCGGCTTCATGCAACCGCAAGGTCATCTCCAAGTCGTCGTCGGATTGATTGACGATGAACTGGACCCGCAAGCCGCGTTAGATCGTCCCAGGTTTTGTTTGAGCGAAGCGAAACCCGCGAGCCGCGTCGAACTCGAAGATGGCATTCCCTTCGAGACGCTGGCGCAACTCACGGCGATGGGTCACACGGTTGCGCCGATCACCGGCTATGCGCGCGCGACATTCGGGCGCGGGCAAATCATCGTGCGCGACCCAGACACAGGCGTGCTATGCGGCGGGAGCGATCCGCGCGCGGATGGATGCGCGATTGGAATTTAGTACATATCCAATGAAATCGTAACTACTCAGCCAACCCACATTTACGCCGATGAAAAAACAAATTTATCCGCGAATAACGCGAATTGCGCGAATAAGAAGAAAAAATTAGCGAAGATTCGCGTAATTCGCGGATAAAGGAACGATGGCTGAGTAGTTA